>JACRLO010000036.1 GCA_016235245.1 Nitrospirota bacterium
CAAAATCAAGGTGTTTTGGAATCTTGGTCGCGAATGTGCCAAACTCGCGAGCAAAACGTAATCAGTCAAATTCACTCATTCCGTTTTTTCGCTACTTCTGTCAACCTTGGCGGAATGAGTCCTGACTCCGCAAATCCTCTTCCAATTGTGATAGAAGAAGATGTTTGGGTTGGAGCGAACTGCGTAATTCTGGCTGGCGCTAAGGTCGGAAAGGGCAGCATAGTAGCGGCAGGGGCTGTGGTGACAAACGGCGAGATTCCTCCATATTCAATTGTGGGAGGCGTTCCCGCTAAAATCATCGGATTTAGGGGAAAAAGCAAGGACAATTCGGAGGAAACAAAATGAATATTGCGATTATTACCGCCAGAGCCGGGAGTAAATCTATTCTCGATAAGAATGTCTATCCTGTGGGAGGACAGCCACTGATTGCGTACCCAATTCATGCAGCACTCGATGCCAAGCAGATCGGTGCCGTCTATATCTCAACCGACGGGGAAAAGATAGCCACCGTGTCCAGGGAATTAGGATGCCACATCATTGACCGGCCTGAAGAATTGTGCGGCGATCACGTGAATCACGGCGATGTGATCAAGCACGCGGTTGAATATGTGGACGGGCGTGTAAAAGATTTGAAGAACGTCGTCCTATTGCTGGGGAATACTGTAATGATTGATGGTGAGTTAATTGATCAGGCATTGGACATTTTAGAAACACACTCTGACCTTGACTCGGTGATGACAGTCTGGCAAGCCGCGGACGATCATCCGTTGCGTGCCCTGGAAATTTGCGAAGGGCTGGTGCGTCCTTACGGCGGCAGTGAGCGGCAAGCATCTACTGAACGGCAGTCGTACCCCAAAGCATATTACTACGACCAGGGGATCTGGGCATTTCGCAAGGAATGTGTGCAACGACATGAGGGTCCTAATCCTTGGTGGTGGATGGGCAAGCGTTGCTACCCGATCGTGCGCAATTGGATGGCAGGTCGCGATATTCACTCTTATCTTGACGTGTGCCTCGCCGAGTGGTGGCTCGCGAACTATCCAGGAATAAAGAAATTGTGATGCAGATGAGTGATGTTGCAATTCGAGTAGACAAACTAGGCAAACAGTACCGCATTGGGAAATCCCAGGCGGGTTATCAGACGTTTCGCGAATCCATCAGCGGAGCACTTGTCGCACCTTTGCGGCGTTTGCAGCGCATTGGTAAACCTAACACACAGCCCGAGACGATCTGGGCATTGAAAGACGTTTCGTTCGAGATAAAGCGTGGTGAAGTAGTCGGTATCATTGGTCGTAATGGTGCAGGAAAGAGCACACTGTTAAAGATTCTTTCTCGCGTCACGGAACCTACTGAGGGTTGTGCTGATATCTATGGTCGCGTGGGTTCGCTCCTGGAGGTTGGCACCGGCTTTCATCCGGAACTAACAGGGCGCGAGAATATTTATTTGAACGGCGCTATTCTGGGGATGAAACGCGCAGATATTGTGCGCAAGTTCGATGAGATTGTGGCGTTTGCTGAGATTGAAAAGTTTGTTGATACGCCGGTAAAACACTATTCAAGTGGGATGTATTTGCGTCTGGCTTTTGCTGTGGCTGCTCATCTTGAGCCAGAAATACTTCTGGTGGATGAGGTATTAGCAGTCGGAGATGCGGCTTTCCAGAAAAAGTGTTTGGGCAAAATGGGCGAAGTAGCGCGAGAAGGACGCACGGTACTATTTGTCAGCCACAACATGGCTGCGATTGAAGCGTTGTGTCCTATCACCTTTCTTGTTGATCACGGTACTATTGTTGCGTCCGGGGCGACAGCAGCAGTGATTACGAAGTATATGGATATTACCAGTTCGCTCAGCATAACTGAAACCTTAGAAAACCGTGTGGACCGACAAGGAGATGGGAGTATTCGTGTTACTTCGATATCTATTGAAGATACTGAGGGGAAAACAATTCATTGTGCCAGCAGGTTGCGAATTAGACTCTCTTACAAAAGCGACAAGCCAATCTATCGAGCTAGTATTCTCATTGGAATTTATGATCTTCGCAATACTGGCATCTATTTGTTGGATTCTGATGCTGTCGGCGGACTTCCAGAGGCAATGCCTCAAACAGGGACTTTAGTTTGTACCACTGCCCCCATCAACCTTACACCCGGGCGTTGCTATGTGAATGTAGCCATCTCCAAAGGTCCCATTTGGGCTGATTATGTTCAATATGCCGCGTTCTTCGATGTTGAATCGGAGGCTTTTTTTGCATCAGGAAAAGTTCCACCAAGAAGTTGGGTTACATGCTTACTTCGATATGAATGGATTCTGGATGACAAAGGGAGTATAAATGCACCAAATCAAAATTGACGAAATAACCTATCATCCTTCCTCTATTGTTGACCCCAATGGGAGACTATTTGAATGGCAAGGTCAGTTATTCCGTGCTATTGATGCAGAACATGCACCTTTTTATCGGTCTCTTTTTACTAAGGGGGTATTTGACCATCTTGAAAATAAAGGGTTAGTAATTCAGACGCAAATCGAACCACTCAGTGTGGAAGGTTTTGATATAGTTCTCAAACATCAGAAGGTCCCATTTGTATCATATCCATATGAATGGGCCGGGACAATGCTACGGGACGCGGCTTTACTCCTTCTTGATTTGAATGGAGAGCTTGCCGATTTTGGTTTAACAACTCAAGATGCTCATCCATGGAATATCCTATTCAATGGAACTAAACCAGTTTTTGTTGATGTTGGTTCCATTATACCTTTGCGGTCCCCCAATTCATGGAAACCACAATGGGAATTTCTACGTTGTTTTCTACGTCCATTATATCTTTTTTCCATTAATGAGAATAGATTGGCGCGTCTACTCATGCGTGATTATGCTGGAGTGTCTGAGGGTGACCTAGCTCATATTGGGAGACCGACGTTCGGCAGAGCATTTCGCGATCTGAAGCAGCGTGCAACAGCAACCTTCAAGGATCAGGTTAAAAATAACGAACAGCTATTTCGATTGGCAAAGATGACCCGCGATTTGTCACGGCATGGGGAACCGACGGGCACCCCCCAAAGCTCATCTCCGATAGACCAGTTACGTGCACTTAGAAGGCGAATTGAAAACATGGATTTTCCCATCCAGAAAACGCAATGGTCAGACTATTACTCTAGGGCACCATTTCCTTCGCTATCTGATCAAACAGATTGGACTGCAAAGAACAAGTCGGTGTTTGAGATAGTTAATGAACTAAACCCAACCACAGTTCTTGATGTAGCTAGCAATCGTGGATGGTTTTCGCAAATGTCTGCGAAACATGGTAGTCAGGTCGTTGCTCTTGATAATGATGAGGTTGCGATAAGTATGCTTTATCGTGACGCTAAACAAAGAGGAGATGCTATTTTTCCAGTTGTAATGGATATACTAAATCCTTCACCTGGGTATGGGTGGATAGGGCGTGGCTGGGCATTACCAGCTACGGATCGTTTGAAATGTGAGTTAGTACTGGCGCTTGCCTTAGTCCATCATCTTGTATTTAAATCCACTATACCAATGAAGTTCGCGCATATAGTCGATCTATTGGGATCCTTTGCAAAAAAATGGTTGTTGGTTGAGTTCATTCCACCGGAAGACAGTTATGTATCTTCTTGGGTTAATGAAAAGTATAGTTGGTATACTCTTGACAATTTTATCTGCGCTTTAGAAAAAGAGTTTCATGTGGTTCGTCAACTTGAGTCATATCCCGCTCCCCGAGTCATATTGTTGTGCCGACGAAACGGCGAATGATTGCCTCCAGCGTTGGTGAGGAGGAACCTCCTCTTGGTGCTAAGAAAAGCGTCATGAAATCTCAATTATTAAGTTTAGACCCCGGTCATCAAGTTTCTGTATTTGATTGGTTTCATGTACTGTTGGAAGAAATATCTGAACGCAGTCGTCAACTGAAGAGCAGGCAAAGACTAGGGAAACTATTCCCAGATGTTACCTTTTGCGGTGATGGATATGCTGATTCTAGTTGCGTGTTTGAAGATCATGTAACCGTTCACGCAGGCAGCCGGCTAATCAACTCTTCGATAGGACGATATTCATACATTGCACCTAATTGTCGTGTGAAATGGGCGCGTATTGGTAAGTTTTGCTCGATTGGTCCTGGTGTGCATGTGGGGTTGGGACGTCATCCATCTCGGGGATTCGTTTCCTGCCATCCGGCATTTTATGCAACGCACAATGCAGCAAGGGTGAGTTTCGTGACTGAAAATGTGTTCGAGGAGTTTGTTGATACACACGTGGGCAGTGACGTATGGATCGGGATGGGAGCATTAGTTTTGGATGGCGTCCGTATTGGAAACGGTGCGATCATCGGCGCGCGAGCCGTAGTTACAAGAGATGTGGCTCCCTTTGCTGTTGTCGGCGGCGTGCCTGCCAAGCTAATCCGATTCCGCTTTTCAGAAGAGCAGATCGCGTTTCTCAACGATCTGCACTGGTGGGATAAGGATGTGGATTGGATTCGGGAACATGCTCCGCTCTTTCGGGATATCAATCAGTTGTCCCAGAATCTCGGTTATCAGCCAGAGAACACGCTGTAAGTGATGGACGAACAACCGATTGTAACCATTGTGACGCCATCTTTTAATACGGTTCAGTACCTAGAACGAACAATTCAATCTGTGCTGGAGCAGGATTATCCGCACATTGAGTATATCGTTATGGATGCGGGTTCCACCGATGGCACATTAGATGTGATTCGCAAGTACGAGAATCGTATTGCACAATGGGTTAGTGAACCAGATCGCGGACAGAGTCACGCGATCAACAAGGGTTGGGCGTGTGGACATGGTAGCATTCTGGCTTGGCTCAACGCCGATGATCGGTATGCTTCGCCAACGACTGTTAGGGAAGCAGTTGAGTATTTGCAAGCGCACCCAGAAGTAATGATGGTTCATGGGCAAGCCAAGTTGGAAGACACTAGCGGCAATCTAATAGGAGTCAAAGGGGTCGCCTTCAACATGCTCAGTATGCTGTGTTCTTCCAGTTCCGGCATAATCCAACCTTCAGTTTTCGTGCGGCGAGCGGCATTGGACAAAGTTGGGAATGTAGATGAGGATTTGCACTATAAAATGGATGGTGATCTATGGCTGCGTATTGCGCTCCATTTCCCGGTGGGATTTGTACCGCATGTGTGGGCGCGAATTATTGTGCATCCGACGATGAAGAGCAATGCTCCCCAAGCACACCTCGAGGTGCTGAAAGTAACGCGCAAATTCTATGATCTTGTAGGGTTACCTCCTGAAGTCCATAAGGTGCGTCGCCAGGCATTTGCTTTGGCGTATATTCGGCATGCTCGTGGAAATATGATGTTAGGGAGACATTTGGACGCGCGTTTGGATTTGTTTCAAGCGATACGGCTATACCCAGGAGTGTTGCGACTGCACCGTTCATTAGTCATCCAGGGATTACTTGGTGAGAGAGTAAATACAGCGTTGCGTTTCTTCAAATCCAGGTATCGGGCGTTTTTGATAAATTTTGCCGAGGCTAATTAGTAATTGCATATCGTTTTCCAATCGGAACGATCTGATCAGGTTTTGATCGAGCAAAAGAATAATGACCACCAAGTGTCACTTCCACAGGAGGATTTGGACCTGGCGCTGGAACTGCTCAAGCGTCTAAATCGCTTGACGTTTGCGAATGGACATCGCGTGTCTGAATATGTTACCGTGGATGGCTTCGAGCCATGGTGGTTCCAGCAAGAGAACATCTATTGGTATATCCTGGTTCCCTACACACGTTATCGCGAATTGATCAACCAGATTATTGCGCAAAATGAAAGCGTAGTAATCACTGATGCGCCAGCGCAGTTCTCAGCACTGGTCAAGTTGTTGTTGGAGGCAGACAGCACAGTTCCGGTTTCGTTTGCGGGCACGCGTGCAGGTCGTAGGCGCGACGGGCTGAAAGGGAGGTTGACACTATGGTCTATTTGGGTAATCAAGTTGGTAGTAACGGCTACATCGTTACTTGCCTTCCGCTTGAACAAGCCCCCTGTATTGCTATATGCCATTGACAAAATCAGCCCGGGACTGCGACATGATTTCCGTCTGCACAGTATCTACAACAAACTCAATTCTGATAAACTGAGTTTTTCCGAATACTTACATTCAATAGATGACGCCACTGCTCTCCGCAATTTATGGGTCCGTCGCCGACCAGTGGTATTTTTTGAGACTGTTGCTTCTCTGCTCTATCGTTGGCAACACAGGAAATCCACGCAACGGGAGCATCTACGGAAAGTGCCGTTTGACAGGGATGTGCCTGACTCGGCTTTCTTGGCGGCAGTCGCGCGATTGGGATTGGAAATGAGCGTACGCTCTGCATCACAAGTCCAATGCCTGAAATGGATGGTACGATGGCAACGACCATGCTCAGCGGTCATTCTGGATGATAGTCGCCATGCCAACGAGTTGATTGCCGCCTGTAAAGAATTGGGGATTTTTACCCTGGGTTACCAACATGGGTTATTCAATCGCTACCACCCGGGTTTGATGGCTTATGGATTTGGTTCAGCGCGCAAACACACCTTTGATGCTTATGGATTGTGGAGTGATTATTTTTTGCAGCGCCTGCTGGGTTCGAGTGAACTATACGATGAACGGAACGCCTTTGTTTGTGGTCCAATTCGTCCCCCTTCCGCGGAGGAGATAAACCAATCACAAGCGGCGCGTCAGCCGGGATCGCCTATCCGCGTTTTGATTGTGTCCGAGCCACGCGCTCGATTGAGTGAGGTCAAGTGCTATGCCCAAGTTCTGGCAAGCGATGCACGGTTTCGTATCACCGTCAAGTTGCGACCTGGAGAAGATATAAGCAAAGCCAGGATTGATTGGGGAGATACAACCGGACAGATGCAATTCCTGACCACTGGCACGGTGTTTGAGGCATTTCGAGATGCCGATGTAGTGTTGGGCACATATAGCACGGTTTTGTACGAGGCAGCACTAGCACTAAAGCCAGCATTAATTGTCAATACGTCGTTCACCTATGGACACGATCTGGCAAAAGATGGATTGGCGTTCTGGGCAGAGAATCCCCATAGCGTTTGTGATATTGCAGTACGGGCTTTTCAGACGCCAATAGTTGAACTTCTATCAAGACGCGATAGACTCTGGGGAAAGTTGGAGCAAGATAGTATGAATAGATTATTCGCGTCCATCCTGGCTTCTGATCCTTCGTCAGCGCGCCAATGAATAATCAGTCCCAAGTCATAAAGGATTTCTACGTTGGGTACAGCGATCGGATCCTTCAGAAACGATACAATTCTCCTTTTCTGTTGCGGCGATACGTCCATCGTCAAATCTACGCAGGTACTTTGCAATATATTGAGCCAGGTCAGACTGTTCTAGACGCTGGTTGTGGAGAAGGTATCCTCTCGAATCTAATGGCACAGCGAGGAGCGACGGTAACTGGCGTTGATATTTCTTCGCCCAATACTGAGGCGGCGAAGGCGATTTCTCGTCGGATGTTGATTGAGAACTATCCTACCTTTTGTGTAGCGGATGCCGAGTCGTTGCCATTTCCTGACAAAAGTTTTGACGTGGTAGTTAGCTCTCACGTCTTGGAGCATCTGCCCGATTTTCAGCGAGGACTGCGTGAGATTAAGCGGGTGATGCGACGAAAAGCGATTATCTCTCTGCCTACCTGTTTGAACCCATGTGCCTGGAGTTTGCTCGGTGGTGATTTGTACTGGAAGCTAACTCGTCGTAGCATATACGGTCTGCCGGTAGGGCTATGGCGCGTATTGTGGGCATACATGATTCTGTATAAGTTCAATTCTTCACGTGTTGCGTAAATCTGTCCGAAACGTGATATGATGCCTCCACCCAATGACCTGGAGGTCAACCATGTCTTTGCACCCGACCGATCGCAGTACTATCCCGCCCGATACGGCTG
>JACRLO010000037.1 GCA_016235245.1 Nitrospirota bacterium
AGTGAATATGCGGCCAGAAGTACGCAGAAGAATATTGATCATCACCGTCTCGCTTGCGGTCATTCTTGCTCTCGTATACGGCTTCATGCCGAAGCCTGTGCGGGTTGATCTCGCGCAGGTGAAGAAGGGGGCCATGAGGGTGACCATAGACGAAGAAGGAAAGACGCGGGTAAAAGACCGCTTTATCGTGTCAGCTCCTGTTGCAGGTTTCCTGCGCCGCGTTGAACTTGAAGTAGGGGATGCAATAAAGAAGGGGCAGGTTGTGGCCGAGCTTGAGCCGCTCCGTTCTTCAGTCCTTGACCCAAGGAGCAGGGCAGAGGCCCTTGCTGCTGTTTCAGCAGCCCAGGCAACGCTCAATGCGGTCAGGGAGGAAGAACGTTCTGCAGAGGCATCTGCTGATTATGCAAGAAAGAACATTGAGCGTCAGAAAAAGCTTTTCGAATCGGGCTATGTTGCCAAGGACACCCTCGATCAGGCTGACGCTGACGCAAAGAGGACCGAGGCGGGCCGCCTCTCGGCAGAGGCGCGGGTAAAGGCTGCGCGGGCAGAGCTGGAGCGCGCAAGAAGCCTGTTGGGCCATTCTGCTGCTGAAGGGACTGTTGACCGGGAGAGGGTCGTGACAGTCAGGGCGCCGGCTGCGGGCAGGGTTCTGAAAATCAATCACGAGAGTGAAGGCGTGATTGCTGGCGGCGAGCCGGTGATCGAGATCGGGGACCCCGAGACGATCGAGGTGAAGGCAGAGGTCCTTTCTGCGGAGGCAGTAAAGATCAAGCCGGGCGGGGCCGTACTCTTTGAGCGCTGGGGAGGCAGTGAACCGCTCTCCGGCCTGGTGCGGGTCATCGAGCCTGCGGCATTCACGAAGATATCGAGTCTCGGCGTGGAGGAGCAGAGGGTGCTGGTGATAGCAGACATAACCTCAGTGCCTGAGGCCTGGAAAAGGTTAGGAGACGGGTATCGGGTCGAGGCGAGCTTTGTGATATGGGAGGGCAGGGATGTTCTGCAGGTACCTTCGAGCGCACTCTTCAGAAAGGGTGAGGGATGGGCGGTTTTTGTTGCTGATAAGAACAGGGCACGTCTGAGAGAGGTCAATGTCGGCCATAGAAACGGCCTTGTGGCAGAGATCGTTTCAGGTCTGACCGGGAAGGAGCAGGTCATCACTCATCCAGACGAATTGATAAAGGACGGTGTCAGAGTGCGCCTGAGAAATAGCGGGAAATAATGGAGAGGACAGAAGTCCTTTATCTGTCAAAGAACATAAAACAGGACATTAGAGATTATTTCGATGTAAATCCTGTTTGGAGACTGTTAATATATGCAGCGATGAAGGAGAAGAGGAATTGAGGAAATATGTTATGGAAGCGTCTCCGCTTGGGCCTTCGCGAAAGGTGAAGGCAGCTATCCGCAAAGCCGTCAAGGACATTAATATGCAGCCAGAGGAAGGGTGGGCGCGTCTTGAGCGGCTGTTTCTTTCAAAATTTGGAATTGGCAAAGAAAGTCTTCTCTTTGCCAATTCACTGAAAGAGCTTTTGTTTGCCATCTGCCGGAGTCTCAGGCCAAGGAGAATACTGATTATTGGTCCTGCATTAAACATCTACCGGGAGGCTGCCCAGGCTGCCGGTGCGGTTATTGAATCTCTGTGTGGCAAGGAAGAGGGCTTCTTTCTTCCTGATATGTGCGCCCTTGTCGAAAAGGCCGAGGGCTCAGACCTCGTCTTTATCGCAAACCCCAACAGGATCAGCGGCAAAGTTATGTCCGACGCAGTGTTGAAGCAGCTGCTCGCAGCTCTTGCCCTGAAGGACTGTGTTACGGTAATTGATGAAGCGCTTATGGAGTTTGTAGAGGAAGAGGGTTTTATCCGGAGAGCCGGACAGAACGGCCGTATTATTGTTCTCAGGACTACAGCCTATTACTTTGGTCTGCCTGGGCTTGAGCTTGCCTGTGCAGTGTCAGCTCCGAAGGCGATTGCGTCCCTGAGGCGGCAGTTGCAGAGTGATCCGAGCATCCCTGCGATGGAGGCAGCACGCACGGCACTCAAGGACAGGACGTACAGAAGAGTAATGGACAAATTTATGAAAGAAGAGAAACTGCTCTTAAGAAAAGCGATCAGCAGAATGCCCGGAATGGTTATGTTTGATTCTGATACCAATATCGTTCTTCTGAAGGCTGTTAATCTTGCTGTTGAGATTGCCCGTAAGGCAGCTGGGGCGGGGCTTGCCGTTGACCCCTGTTCTGATTGTGACGGACTTAATGATGCATTTCTCAGAATCTCGGTGATGAAGCATGATCATAACCGTAAACTTATCAAGCTGCTCAATGGGATCAGTCTGGAAGATGCAGAGAAGAAGAGCGGCGCTGCTTAACACGTAAGGGGCTACGAGATGCTGTGTATTTTGGTGTAACCGGATGCACTGAGCAGCGACTCTCCCCTGAGATTGATCATTTCGATAAAAGACTCAACCACATAGGGATCAAATTGTTTACCTGCGTTGAGGAAGAGCTCCTCCTTGACCTGATAGATCGAGAGGGCTTTCCGGTAAGACCGCTCCGACATCATGGCATCAAAAGTATCAACCACAGAAAGAATCCGTGCCTTAAGCGATAGTTCCTCTCCTCTTAGCCCATAAGGATAACCCGCGCCGTCATAGCGCTCGTGGTGCTGGATGATAGTCTGCCTTACTCCTTCGAGGGTGTCGATCGGGCTCAGGATCTCTTCTCCGATGAGCGGATGAGATTTGATCAAACTGTATTCTTTTGACGTGAGTTTGCCCTGCTTCTGCAGGATGAAACTCTCGATACCGATCTTGCCGATGTCGTGCAGAATGGATGCATGCTCGAGGATCTCAAGCTCTTTATAATCAAGGCCGATGAACCTGCCGAGTTCAAGGGCAAGGAGCTTGACTCTTTCTGAATGCCCCTTTGAGTAAAGATCGCTTGCCTCGAGGGCATTGACCAAAGACTGAATAGTGGCAAAATAGTTTCTTTTCACACTTTCATAAAGCCAGGCATTTTCCATCGAAACGATCGCCTGGTTTGAAAGGGTTGTCAGGATTTCCATGTCCTCGTCAGAAAAGGCTGATCCATTCTGCTTCATTTCGAGGATCATTGTCCCTATAATCTCCCCTTTCATCTTAAGCGGCACCCCTATTTTTGACAAAGGGTCATTGCCATGCTGAAGCAGGATTGGCTTGCCCTGAGCCATAACTTCGGTGTAATAAGCCTGATATTCCAGAGGCACATCTACGATGCTCTCTGTGCCAAGTCCCCTCCTGTACTGAATAATGAGGGGAGGCTGATTTGCGTTGCGGATGTGAAGAATGGCCCGTTCCGTGTTGAAGAGGTCAGCGGTGGTCCTGGTGATGATCTTCATGACCTCCTCAGTTTCGACAATGGAGGTCAGAATCCTGCCGACCTCGTTCATTTTTTTGAGGCGCTCGACGACCTTTTCAAGTTCCTTGTTCTTTCCCTTAACTTCTTTTGACAGCGAGGTGATAGCTTTGTTTGCCGTCTCGAGTTCCTTAAGTCTGAACTCAAGCTGGGAGTTGAGGTCCTCGACCTTGTTCTTATGCTCGAGATCCATCCTGATTCTGGAAAGCTCCCGTTCTTTGGAGAGATTTTTTTTATACAGTTTGTTCATCTCATCGATCATCCTGTTAAAGGCAGTACCGATGGTGCCAAGCTCATCTTTGCTTGATCCCTGAACGGTGGCGTTCCAATTGCCTCCCTCAACTTCCTGAATCGTGGTGAGGAGGTTCTTAAGCGGCGTCATCACGAAACGAGAGAAGAGCAGGCTCAGAACAACCGATATCACGATTACAATAATGATGTTCGAAAAGACGAGCATTCTTTTGATGGACAGCATTGTTGAGAAATTCCTCGATACGTCAAGCTTTACCTGGATGACACCGATAATCATTTCCCTGCTGTCATGACAAGCAAAGCATTCCTGTCTGTTTGCAATGTTACGGAAATAGCTGATCGTGCTGTTGTTCTGGACAACCGGCTTCTGGTGTATTTCATGTGTCGCAATCTTCATATAATCGGGGGATTTGGCGCCAATCTCCGACATGTTGGTAGATTTCAGGATTGTGCCGGCAGGCGAAAGTATCCTGACATGCACGATTTCCTTATTCTTTCCGATATTTTCGAGGATCTTCTGGACTTCCTGGGTGTTACCCAATTTCATGTCGTGAGCTATGGTGCGCTCGATGATATCACCTAAAAAAATGGTGTCATCGACCTTTGATTCGATCATCTTGGTGTTCTGCATTCTGAGAACGACAGCTGTCGTGATGCCGACCGTAATGATGATGGTGAAGGCTATTACCGCAATAATCTTGGTTTTGATAATCATATAGTTATCTGCTTATTTGCAAGATATATGCCCGAAAAAGAGTTGAAACGCCTTGAAATACAAGCAATTTATGGCAAAATTAGCGCTTCTGTGGTGTATTTCACCCATTATTGTTTGAAAACTCGCAGTTATGAATGCATCTTTATGAAACTAATTTTGTGCATTAGTATAGAATAATAATCTATGAGAAAACCTTTTGTTGTGATTGTAGGCAGGCCAAACGTCGGGAAGTCCACCCTCTTTAACCGGATGACCGGAACACATTCAGCAATTGTTGAAGACATCCCCGGTGTTACACGGGACCGGAACTACCTTGACGCAGAGTGGGAAGGCAAAAGCTATATGCTGGTCGATACCGGAGGTTTTTATATCGACCCGCCTGAGGACATCTTTGCCCAGGCCAAGGAGCAGGCTCTCTTTGCCATTGAGGAGGGCGACATTATCCTTCACCTCCTTGACGGCAAGGATGGCCTCACACCTGCTGACATGGAACTGGCCCGCCTTATCCGCACCTCGGGCAAGAAAGTCATCTGGCTGGTAAACAAGATCGATGCACCGGTAAGGGACGAAAGGTTCTATGATTTTTATGCCATCGGCGCGGATGACCTTTATCCCGTTTCTGCAGCCACCGGATACGGGTATGACGACTTCATGGACATCCTGGGTGCGTTGCTTCCGGAATACCATGAAGAAAAAACCGAATATCCCAAGATAGCGGTTGTCGGAAGGCCGAATGTCGGCAAGTCGACACTGGTCAATGCTCTAACGGGCAAGAAGCGTATGGTCGTGAGTGACGTGGCAGGGACTACAAGGGATTCTATTGACAGCCCCTGTACCTTCCACGGCAAGAAGTATATGATCATCGACACGGCAGGGCTCAGGAAAAAAGGCAAGGTCGGGTACTCGCTTGAGCGGTTCTCCATGGTGCGGGCGGTCAGGAGCATTGAACGCTGCGATGTTGCGCTCGTTGTTCTGGACATGAGTGTCGGAATTACCGAGCAGGACCAGAAGATCGCCGGCATCGTCAAGGACTACAATAAGGGTGTCGTATTCCTCCTCAACAAATGGGACCTTGTGACTAATCCTGAGGAGACCTTTAAAAACGTTCTGCCTGAACTGTACCGGAAGGTCTGGTTCGCTGAATATGCGCCGGCGATCACCATATCCGGAGTCTCTAAAAAAAGGATTACCAAGGTTTTTCCGGTGATCGATGTTATCATCGAAGAACGACGGAAGCGAATCACAACAGGAGAACTGAACAGGTTTTTCCGCGAGATCATTGCAACAATTTCACTTCCTATGTATAAGGGCAAGGAAGTAAAGATGTACTATATGACCCAGGTGGGTATCGAGCCTCCGGCATTTGTTGTTTTCTCGAATTACCGAAACGCGGTGATGGACTCTCACCTCAGATATATCGAGAGGAAGCTGCGGGAGTATTTCGGCTTCGGGGGAACGCCGATCAAGATCCATGTGAGGCCAAAAAAGAGAGATGCCTGAGGGTGAAGATGGTCAGGGTTATTGGCAGAAGCGTCCTCGATTTTTTCAGGGACAACGGCTTGATGCTCGCCGGTTCGATGTCCTATTTTACCATGATGGCGCTGGTGCCCCTCTGTCTTTTCCTGGTAACGGTATTCGGTTATTTCCTTGGACAATATCCTGATTTTTATAATTTCTTTATTGCAAAACTGGCAGGTTTTTTTCCTGCGGTGACACAGAATATTACCGATGATCTCACGAAGATCATCTCCTACAAAGGACTTGGAAAGTTCAGCCTTTTCCTTTACGGGGTCCTTTCTTTCCAGGTCTTTGCTTCTATGGAAGCAGCGCTGAATACCATTTTTAAGGTTAAGAAAAGAAGGCATTTTGTCGTCTCCGTAATTGTCTCTCTTGTCGTCGTGACGTTGATCATCGCGCTGCTGACCGCTTCCTTTGCAGCAGCCTCGCTTATACCGCTTTTAAAGACCCTCGGATCGGATTTTTCCGGTATCAGGATCGGCAAGATCACAAAGTTTCTTCTGCAGTTCGTTCTTCCTTTTGTGCTTGTTCTGTTTTCGATCATGCTTCTCTATGTTGTCGTGCCGAAGACGCGCGTTGCACTCTCTTCGGCGTTGAGGGGCGCTTTCTTTGCAACCGTCATGCTGGAGATTGCAAAGCATGCCTTTACGTGGTATGTGATCAACGTAGCGCATTTCGGGAAGATCTATGGCCCGCTGACCGCATTTGTCATGTTCCTGCTCTGGATGTTCTATTCCTCCGGCATCTTTTTAATCGGCGCCGAAATAGTGCATAATTTGGGGAGTCAAAAGCAGATAAGGAGCGTCAAATGATAGACCTGATCGGGACGATCGTTGAAGTGGGCACTGGTGAAGCCCTTTATGTGGGGAAGCTTGTCGAGATGAACGAATATGAAATTCATCTTGAGGCAGAGTCTGGCTGGGTCGTGGTCCCGATAGAACGGATCGCCTTTGTGCGGCCCAAAGAAGAAGCGGACTGGATAGCGCCGTAATGTTATTTCTGAAGAACATATGGGCAATTGGCGGCGGCAAAGGCGGCGTCGGCAAGAGTGTTATGGCCGCAAATCTTGCGTGCGGTCTTGCCCGGCAGGGAAGCAGGGTGACCCTTATTGACGCGGACCTTGCGGGAGCAAACATCCATACGCTTTTCGGCATCCGGTATCCCGAGGTCACGCTTGCAGACTATCTGAAGAAAAGGGTCGCCAAATTCTCTGATGTCCTTATTCCGACGGCCCAGGAGAACCTTAACCTTATCTGCGGAGCTTCTGATCTCCTGGAGATGGCAAACCCGAAATATGCCCAGAAGCAGAAGCTGATGCGCGCCATTGCTGATCTCGATGCAGACTACATAATCATCGACATCGGTGCCGGTTCAACGCTGAACAATCTTGATTTCTTCAATGCAGCACATATCGGCATTCTTGTTACGACTCCCATGCCGACCGCGGTCCAGAATGCCTATACGTTTTTAAAGATGGCACTGCACCGGAGAGTCCTTTCGCTCTTTTCCGACGAGCCGGCGCTCAGGAGCGAGATAGCCTCTGCGCTGGAAGACGGCAATGGGACCAAGAGCATGATCGAGCTCGTGGCAGATGTCAAAAAGATGGATGAAGCGGCTTCCTGGAAAATCATCAAGACCCTGGTCGAAAGCCGGTATCGCCTGATCGTTAATATGTCATCAGAGATGGACGGCCAGAGAATAGCGAATGCGCTTGCGGGACTCGCCTATCAGTTTCTGCGGCTAAAGCTTCCCTGCTTTGGGACGGTTGGCGTCAGCGCGGACATCGAGCAGTCCGTCCGCAAGCTGCAGCCACTCATGTTAAGCGGCAATACGGTTACTTCTCAGGCGATCAGGAAGATCACGCTGAAGATGAAAGACGAGACAATGCAATTCGCTGTCCGTGACCAGGTGGAGAAGAAGAAAGACGAACGGCAGCCCAAACCCGGGATTGAGGTCGCAGGAGAAAAACAGACGGCAATTGACAAAAGCGCTGCAGACCGTATCGGTCCCGGCGCAATGGAGGGAAGGATTACGAAGGAACCGGATGTTGCAACCCGGTATAAGGCTTCAGAGACTGAATCGACGGTCCAGCTCTGCATGAATGACGAATTTGTGCACGAGGGCATCAGGCTTCATATCCAGACCGAAGACCTAGGGATCAAAAAAGCCAAGGTCTTGACCCTTGTCTTCAGGGGAGGACGTATTCTTTTTTCAAAGGAAACCGACTATGGCCAATTTGCAGACCAGCAGCATCTGGAACGGTCAGTCGCGGAACGGGTACGCTGGCAGCACAAGGCGATACTTGCCGGTATACATGCCGGAAAGCTGGGCGACAGACTTAGCGCGGAAGGGGGAGCCTGATGGCAATTGGACGGATAGGTCTGTTGATTGAGGATGATTTTTGTGCAAAGACACTGAAGCAGATCCTTGAAGACGCCGATTTTGATGTTGATTTGCCGAAGATCGAGATTTCGAAAGTCCAGGATGCGTCGGTGCTTGACCCCTACGATCTTGTGATCCTGAACAGTGAAGTGGCCCAGAGAACGGAGGAGGGTTTTTTCTCGCTGATCCTCTCTGCGCGCGGGTTTATCCTCGTTGATTCAGCCAAAAATATCGCCGATTTATCAATATCTTCGATGCGGTATATCGATCCCTATATGAGTCCTGAAGAGATCGTCTCAAGGGTCAACAGCGTTCTGTTCCAATATAAGAATATCCGCAAATCTCCGAGGATTAGCGTGAATCTTCCTGTGGACTATCGCTGCGGCTCATCCTGGTTTCAGAGCAATATACAGAACCTGAGTCAAAATGGGGCGTTTATCGCCTCACTGAATCCGCCGGAAAAGAACGAACTTATATCGGCGCATTTTACCCTGACGGGCGATGAAAAGCCGATAAGCGTTATCGGGCGGGTGTTGTACAGCATTGGCTATGATCTTGACCGTGGCATCATTTCACACCCAGGGTCTTCAGACCGAAAGATTGTCGCCATGCCGGGGATGGGGATCTTCTTCGAGAAGATCTCGGACGAGGACCGTGAGGCCATAAGAATCTTTGTAGACGAAAGGGCGTTTTGAGCGCTATGAAAATTAAGGTTCCCGAAAATTCTCCGGTGAGAGTCGATTTCAGAGAGCCCCGTCTGGAGCAGCTCTCCGATATGCTGAAAGTCCTTTTTATCAGCGAATCGGACATGGATATTGAAGTGCCGAAGGCTGAGGCCTATTTTCGGGTGGGTATGACCATCGAAGGGACTGTTGTTTCCTTTCCCGGGGTCGGCACCAGCGGTATCAAATGCTTTGTGAAGGCGGTGAGCAGCAACCGGTGCAATCTGGTCATTGAGAAGGCAGAACCCCGCAAACCGCTGCTTGACTATCTGCAGCAGCGGGAAAGTCTCGATAAGCTCAATCAGCAGACCTACAAGCCTGCCGTGGATGTTGGCGGCGTTATGTTCAATAAATTCATGGAGGAGCAGAAACAGCCGAAGGAGCTGCCCAGAAAGAAGGTGCTGATAGTCGATGACGCCATCTCTGTGCATGACCGCTTCAGGACTGCCTTTGTTGACAACGGCTTTGAAGTGCTCCAGGCAGTGGATGGCATGGAAGGTATCAAGCTGGCGCTTGAGGCGCATCCCGACATTATTCTCATGGATGTGAATATGCCGAAGATGTCAGGCGTTGAGGCAACAAGGATAATCAAGTCAAATCCGCGTACCAGCAGTATTCCGATCTGCATGTTCACGACAGAAGGCGAGCAGGATTTTATCATGCAAGCCATAAAGATCGGGGTAAAGGATTATATCATCAAGACCTCGGATGCAGCGCTCGTGATACAGCGGATACGCAAAATCATCGGAGATGGATAGACATTACAGGCAATAAGGCGTTATGGCAGATAGATCGAAAAGCAGCCGCCCCCGCTTGTTTCGCAGTTTGCCGTTCGGATAAAGCCTTTTCTGTTTTTATTCCTGTGCATAGTTGCTACGATTGATGCGAAATAGAGGCCAAGTCCTGTACTTCCACTCGAAAAACTTACCCTGCTTGATCCTGCGGCTCCTTCGGTAATCATATGCTCAGGATACCCTTCGCCATTGTCCCTGATATGAATGGCAAGATATCCGTTTTCCTCTCGTGCCGTTATCCATATCCTGCTGTCAGCATACCGATATGCATTGTTCATGACATTATTGATCACGCCAGCCACAAGGTCGCGGTCAAAAAACCACGCCAGCTCTTCTGGGCAGTCCGCTTCTATGGAAATACCCTTACATTCCAGCAGGGGCTTGTTCTGGAGTGCAGCGTCCTCAAGAAATTCCGATACCGAGTGATATTCGATAGTAAGCGTGTACCGGTCCTTATCCATTTTATAGAGGGTAAGCAGCTGAATCAGGTTGTTGTTCACCCTCTTGGCCTCATACTGGAGATTGGAAAGAAGAGGGTGGGAAGGGCAGTTCTTTCCTGAGCAGTTGCCCAGGATCTCTTCCGTTGTATTGATCAGCATGCCGAGTGAGTTTTTCATGTCATGGGCGATCGATGCCAGAAACGCAGGGAACTGCATGTCCTGCTTTTCCATATCCGGCCCTTTTTTGTCTTTATTGGTCATCATCAACCTGCCAGGAGCTTCTCATACATGCCGAGGAGGTTTTGATACTTGGGATGATCTCGTGCTGGGCATGAGATACAATGCTGGCGCCCTCAGTCTCCATCTGGGTATCCTTGAATACGTCCTGGACCTTCTTAATGACATCCTCGTCCTCATGGTTGTTCCTGACAACCTCCTGAACGAGTCTGGTTCCTGCCGCCTTGTCGCCGAGTTCAAAGCAGACCTTTGCCAGATCTATGGCAATATCTTCGGAGATGCTGCCGGAGGACTCGTCCATAAGCTGCATCGCCTCCCGGATTGCCTTCTTTGCCTCCTCGGGCCGGTTCATTTCCTTAAATACGATGCCCTCCATGGCAGAAGCCTGCATGGACGCATCTGCATTGCCTTTGAAATCCTTGCGCACATCTTTCAGTACGTCAAGGGCTCCTTCAGGCGTCTTTTTTTCGACGAGCACTTTCGCAAGACTCGTGTAATGGGACGGATTTTTGAAATAGGAGTACTGGCCCAGATCGATTGCCTTCTTGAAAGATTTTTCCGAGACGTCAAGATCATTCATCTTGAAGGAAATATCCCCGATCGTCTTGTGCCGGAAGATAGATTTGGGAGACAGCTGGGCAGCTGTCATCAGGACCTGCTGTGCTTCCTCCAGGGACTGCTGTGCTACCAGAGATTTGGAAAGCCAGTCATAGGCCTCGATATACATGCCATTGTCCTCTACCAAAGCTCGAAAGGTCTCAACCGAACCTGCATAGTCCCCCGTATAGAATTGGACCTTGCCCATCCCCAGCTTTGCCCAGGAGATGTCACGTATGGCAAGTATCTTTTCATATACCGCTCTGGCAGTCTCGTAGTCTCCGGTGGTAATGCAGAGGTCCCCCTTGAGTTTAAGATATTCAAAGATATTCTTCGGGATCTTCTGGATGTACTGGTCGCAGAGAGATATGGCACGGAGATATTCCTTGTTTGCAATGGCATGTTCAATGATCTCGAAGTCGCTTTTCCGTCTGATGGCCCGCTCAAGCCGGGTGCTTAATACTTCACGGGAAAAGGGTTTGATAAGGTAGTCATCGGGTTGATATTCAACTGCTCCCATGACCATCTGCATGCTGTTTTCAGCCGTGATCATCATAAATACCGTCGAAAACTTGATCAGGCCGCGTTGTCTGGCTTCCTCAAAGACCTGCTGTCCGTCCTTGCGGTTGTATCCGAGATTGTAATCACAGAGGATTACGTCATAGGATTTACTCAGCATCAGCTCGATGGCGGCTTCGCCATGGGCAGCATCATCGATATCCTTGGCGTTAAAGCCCCAGAGCATACGGCGCAGAGATGACCGGAACTCTCCGAAATCATCGATGATAAGAAATTTCTTGTAGCTGAAGTCGAGTGACATATTTCAGCTAGTATCTTAGCACAAATATTTCAGATGAGTAACCAAAGAGATGGTATTTAAAGGAAAATTCTGACAGGCTTACGGTGCAAGTGCATATCGGATAGTGGTTACCCTGCAGGAAAAATTATGTGCGCCCTGACAGATCACCAAGAACATATTGACTAATGGCAATTGCAGATATGGCAGCAGTCTCCGCGCGGAGTATGCGCTTGCCTAAAGATGCAACTGCAAACTCACGACTTTC
Organism: Nitrospirota bacterium; assembly: GCA_016235245.1. NCBI lineage: Bacteria > Pseudomonadati > Nitrospirota > Nitrospirota bacterium. Next base: position 12,106 of record JACRLO010000037.1, read on the forward strand.
GGCTTGCCTGACCTCTTTTTCGGAGAATCCGCCTTCAGGTCCTATACAGAGAACGATCTGTTTTTGTCCTTTCAGCGCCTCAAGTGAGGAAGAGAATGGGAGTACCCCTTCTTTTTCCCAGCAGATGATGCCTTTGGGGAGTCCGTCGGCCATTATCACCGATTCAAATGCAGCGGGTTCGTGGATAAGGGGAATCCTGTTCCTGCCGCACTGGCGCGAAGACTCAACTGCAATCTTCTGCCAGCGCTGGAGTTTTCTGGTCTCCCTGACCTGGCTCCTCTCGGTAATCATCGGAACGATCTCTGTCGCCCCCAGCTCGGTTGACTTCTGGATAACCAGGTCCATCTTTTCGCCCTTGAGCAAACCCTGGAAAAGGATGATATCCAGGGGAGGTTCGTTGTCCTGGTTGAATGGGCCTGTGATATTGAGTGTTGCCTGCTTTTTTGTGATGGCTGAGATCGTTGCAGCATAGACAGAGCCGCTGCGGTCTGTTACGAGAAGATTGTCGTGGGCTTTACACCTGAGAACGGCTGAAAGATAGTGGGCCTTTTCTCCGGTGATATAAACGATTTTCTCTGCCAAAATGGCTTCGTCAAGAAAAAGTCTGGTCATGGAAAACAGGGGATGCTTCCGGTCAGAATCAGTTTTCGACTCCGGTGAAAAGATCCTTCAGCTTGTCCTTAAAGCTCCTATTACTGTCATCAATGCTGAGAGCAGCAAACTCCTCAAGAAGGTCCTTCTGTTTTTGTGAGAGCTTTTTCGGGACATCGATATAAACCCTGATGAGCTGATTGCCCCGCTGCTGGCTGCCGACCCTTGGCGCTCCCTTGGACTTGAGCGTGAAGATTTTTCCTGACTGTGTGCCGGCCGGTATCTTGAGCTTTGCAGAACCGTCGAGTGTCGGCACTTCGATCTCTGCCCCGAGAGCTGCATTGGTGAAGGATATGGGAAAATCGCAGAAGATGTCAGTGCCCTCTCTTTTGAATATTTCATGCTCGTTAACATCGAGAATCACATACAGGTCTCCGCTAGGCCCATTATTAAGGCCCGGCTCCCCTTCACCCACGATCTTGAGCCTTGAGCCTGCATCAACGCCGGCCGGTATCTTGAGGTTAACAGTCTTCTGTTCCTGGACGGAGCCATGCCCCTTGCATTTTTTACAGGGGTTCGAGATAATCTTGCCCGTGCCGTAGCATTTGCCGCAGCTTTTGGAAACACTGAAAAAACCCTGCTGATATCTGATGTGGCCCGAGCCCTTGCATGCGCTGCATATCTCAGGCTGCTTTCCCGGTTCTGAACCGCTCCCGCTGCATTCGCCGCATCTTTGGAGTTTTGGGAACGTAATTACCTTTTCCGTGCCAAAGACTGCTTCTTCCAGAGAAATATCGAGATCATACCTGAGATCATTTCCCTTGGAAGGCTGCTGCCTCCTGTGCCCGCCGAAGTTGCCGCCAAAAAAATCACCGAAGAAGTCTTCAAAGATGTCGCCGAACCCTGCGCCGCCGGTGAATGGACCCTGACCAGCACCAAAACCGTCTGCCGTGCCGAAACGGTCATAATGCGCCCTTTTTTCGGGATCGGAGAGAACCGAATAGGCGTGGCTGATCTCTTTGAACTTTTCTTCTGAAGCCTTGTCTCCGGAGTTCCTGTCTGGGTGATATTTCATCGCAAGCTGCCGGTATGCCTTCTTCAGTTCCTCAGGCGCGGCCTGCCGCGAAACACCAAGCAATTCGTAATAATCGTTCACGGTATTCCCTTCGTTGTTAGTTGTCTCAAAGTATACATGAAAAAGGGTCCAAGGGCGCAAGCACTTGCAGAGTCAGGCGCTTTTCCCTTGAACCCTCTGACGTTATGGTGAGGCGTTATTTCTTGTCCTTGTCAACGTCCTCGAACTCTGCTTCGACAATCTCTTCTTCGGCCGGTTTCGAGCCCTGGCCCGGACCTGCAGATCCGTCTCCGTGCTGTGCCCCGGCCCCTGTCTGTTTGTAGAGATGCTCTGCAAGTTTATGCGAGACCTGCATCAGCTTGTCTGTCGCTGACTTGATTTCGGCAGGATCGGAACTTGAGTCCTTGACTTTCTTGCACTGCTCAAGCGCTTCGTCGATCTCACGCTTTTCATCGGCCGTGATCTTGTCCCCGTAGTCGCCCAGGGATTTTTCGACGGTATAGCAGAGCGTGTCTGCATTGTTCCGTGCCTCTGCCATCTGTTTCTTCTTATGGTCGTCCTGACCGTGTTCGTCGGCGTCGCGGACCATCTTTTTGATCTCATCCTCAGAGAGACCGCTTGAGGCGGTTATCCGGATCGACTGCTCCTTATTGGTGCCAAGGTCCTTCGCAGAGACATGGAGAATGCCGTTTGCATCGATGTCAAAAGAGACCTCGATCTGGGGCACGCCACGAGGAGCAGGGGGGATGCCGATCAACTCGAAGTTGCCGAGCAGCTTGTTATCTGCAGCCATTTCACGTTCACCCTGGCAGATCTTGATGGTGACCGCAGGCTGATTGTCTGTGGCGGTGGAGAACACCTGGCTTTTCTTGGTAGGAATGGTCGTGTTCCTTTCGATGATCTTCGTGAAGATACCGCCGAGGGTTTCAATGCCCAATGACAGAGGTGTTACGTCCAGGAGGAGCACCTCTTTCACATCTCCCTTCAGGACTGCGGCCTGTATCGCAGCGCCAACGGCAACCACCTCATCAGGGTTCACGGTCCTGTTCGGTTCCTTGCCAAAGAAGCCCTGGACAGTCTGCTGTACCTTTGGTGTGCGCGTCTGGCCGCCTACGAGGAGCACCTCATCGATGTTTCCTGCAGTAAGTCCGGCATCGGAAAGAGCGTTCTTGCAGGGACTAATAGTATTTTCGAACAGGTCTGCTGCCAGCTGCTCGAACTTGGCGCGGGCGATCTTCATCAGCAGGTGCTTTGGACCGGTCGCGTCAGCAGTGACAAAGGGAAGATTGATCTCGGTTTCTGTTGCCGTGGAAAGCTCGATCTTTGCGCGCTCGGCAGCCTCTTTTAGTCTCTGCAGCGCCATCTTGTCGTTCTTCAGGTCAATGCCCTGATCTTTTCTGAACTCATCGATCATCCAGTCGATGATCCTGATGTCAAAGTCGTCGCCGCCGAGGTATGTATCTCCATTCGTTGACTTGACCTCAATGACGCCTTCTCCGATCTCGAGGATCGATATGTCAAAGGTTCCGCCGCCAAGATCGTATACGGCGACTTTCTCTTCTTTTTTCTTGTCCATGCCGTAAGCAAGGGCAGCGGCCGTCGGCTCGTTGATGATCCTGAGTACATTGAGACCGGCTATTCTGCCTGCGTCCTTGGTCGCCTGCCTCTGGCTGTCGTCAAAATAGGCCGGTACGGTGATGACCGCTTCGGTCACTTTTTCGCCGAGATAATCTTCGGCAGCCTGCTTCAGCTTCTGCAGGATCATGGCCGAGATCTCGGGCGGCGAGTACTTCTTGCCGAATATCTCGACATGGGCGTCGTTGTTCTGTGCTTCCACGATCTTGTAGGGAAGCCTCTTTTTGGCATGTTCAACTTCCGGGGCCGAGTATTTTCTGCCCATCAGCCGCTTGATCGAGAATATGGTGTTTTCCGGATTCGTGATCGCCTGCCGTTTTGCTATCTGGCCGACCAGCCGTTCACCCTTGTCCGTGATCGCGACTACCGACGGTGTTGTTCTTGTTCCTTCCTGGTTTGGTATGACAACAGTTTCTCCGCCCTGCACAACGGCAACGCATGAGTTCGTAGTCCCGAGGTCAATTCCTATTGCTTTTCCCATCTTATTGTTCCTCCTCTATGGAATCGTGTTTTTTGATTTCTGATGCTTCTGCATCATCACTCTGCTGCTTCTGCACTTTTACTGAAACGGCCACGAGAGAGGGTCTGAGCACCTTGTCGCGATACCGGTACCCGGCCCTGAACTCCTCTGCTATCATTTTATCGTCAATATCATCACGCTCTACCTGTGACATGGCATGATGGACTGCGGGGTCAAAAGCCCTGCCCATCGCCTCGATGCGGACGAGCCCGAATTTTTCGAGCGTTCTTTGCAATTCCTTGTGGGTCACTTCAACGCCCTGTATCAGACCGTTGCTTACTTCTCCCGAGGAGTGCTTCAGCGCAAGCTCAAGGTTGTCTATGGCAGGCAAAAGCTCATACAGCAGGGATTCATTTCCGTACCGTATGAGGTCTTCCTTGTCTTTATTGACGCGCTTCCGGTAATTTTCAAAATCAGCGTACAGCCGCAAGTACCTGCTGTTTAGTTCATCCAGCCCGGAACTGACCGCAGGTTTCTGCTGTTCAGCTTCCACGTCAGGACTGTCGTTAACAATCTCGATGTCATCCTCTCCGATATCTTCGTTTTCCCTGCCCAGATCTTTTTCTCCCAAAATGCACCTTCCTATTTGTTGTATGTCAGTATTTCTGTTATGAACCTGGCAGTTGTGTCAACCAGCGTTATTGCCTGCGAGTAATTCATTCTTGTCGGACCGATGATGCCGATGGCGCCCATGGGTCTGTTCCCCTCCTTATATCTGGAAGCCACGAGGCTGAACTGTTTCATCTCGTCAAGAGGGTTCTCTGATCCGATGAAGACCTGAGTGCCGTCCGTATCAGCGATCTTGTCGAGAAAGCCGAGTATGATATGTTTGTCCTCAAGGGTCTTCAGAAGTCCCCGAATTCTGCCGATATCGCAGAAATCAGGGAGATTGATCATATCAGACAGGCCAGAGATGAAAATGTCGCTGTCCGATATTGCCAAAACGTCTCTGCAGATTCTTGTTGCCTCGCCTAAGAGGCTGTTGCAGATTACCCGGTCGCTCGATATCTCTTCGATAATGGTCTTTCTTGCCATATCGAGAGAGTATCCTGAAAACCGCTCATTAATGTAGTCAGAAAGCCGGTTCAGATCGCTCCGCGACATTTCCTGCTCCACTGCTATGATCTTGCTCCTGATGATAGACTCATCAGCAAAGAGAACGACCGCAATCTGGTTTTTCCGATACGGCACCAGCTCAATCCTGCTCAGGATCGTCCGGTTGGCATTTGGCGATACGGAAATGCCTATATAGTGCGATAGCTCCGAAAGCATCCGCGACGCATTGTCCAAAAATGAATCGACGTCTTTCCTGAACAGATCAAGCTTTCTGCCCATTTCATTAACAAGCTCTGAATCCGCCTCATTTTTTTCAGTTGTCAGTGCATCCACATAGAAGCGGTATCCGACGTCAGTCGGCACACGGCCTGCCGAGGTATGCGGCTGGCGCAGAAACCCCATCTCTTCAAGATCGGACATGATGTTGCGTATGGTTGCCGAGGAAAGGCCCAGGGGAAATTTCTTGGTTACTGCCCGCGAACCGACAGGCCCAGGCGAGCTTATATATAACTGAATTACAGCCTGTAATATCTGTCCACTTCTTTCATCCAAACCCATTAGCACTCTCCAAGTTAGAGTGCTAATAATCTAACAGGTAGGGGGTAATCGTGTCAAGAAAAATAGAAATATCCTTATATTTTAATGAGTTTAAATATTGCAGGAAGTCTGATAATAGCACTATGAGGATGTTTCGCTGCATCAGATAAGGATTGTCTTTGGAATGGAAAAGCCGTTGAATTCAGATGCGTAGGAGATGGTATATGCGCCGCTCGAAAGGATCAAAATATAATTGCCGATGGCAGGTTCCGGCAGCATAATGTTTTTTTCGATAACGTCAAAACTGTCGCAGCTTGGGCCGGCGAGGGTCCATTTTTTGATCTCTTTTGAGCCCTCGACAACATAGCTGTATTGAATGCCTCCGATACTCTCCATGAGGCCGTTGAAAACGCCAACATCGATAGAGAGCCATTTTTCGTCACCGCGACTGGTTTTCCCGATTACCTTTGTAACGAATATGCCTGCATCCCCAACTACCGACCTCCCGGGTTCGATAAGGATGCGGGTTTTTTTCGGAAACTTCTGATAAATCGCCTTATTGATATTCTTCTCGATCGCGGAGATGCCGACAACATCTTTGGTATACCGTATCGGGTATCCTCCCCCGATATTCAGGAGGGAAAGCTTGATCCCGGCCTTGTCAGCCCTGTCCCAGAGGTCCTTTGCCTTGTCTAGGGCAGAGTTCCAGTTATACATATTCGTACACTGTGAGCCTACATGAAAAGTGATGCCAACGGGGTTGAGCCCCTTCTTTTTTGCAAGCACAAGCAGTTCCTCCGCCTCTTCGACCTCGACGCCGAATTTTTTGCTGAGGGGCCACTCGCTGCCTTCATTGGGGACAGTCAGCCGCACATAGACATTGGCTCCTGGAGTGTATTCCTTCATCTTGAGAACTTCGGCCTCCGAGTCATAGGAAAAATAGTCAACGCCTGATTTTGCGGCCATCCTCAGAAAACGGAAGGTCTTGATGGGGTTGCTTGTGATCATTCTGTCACTGGTGACCCCGATGGATTCTAGGACGCTCATCTCTCCCTCTGACGCTATCTCAAAGCCGATACCGAGGCTGTTGATGAGCTTCAGGGTCTCGATGTCAGGATTTGCCTTGACCGCATAGTAGACTTCGGAATTTCTGATATTTTTGCCTATGGCATGGACTTTCTGACGCACTTTGGCTTTGTCCATGAGAAGGTAGGGCGGTTCGAGATCTGTTTCACGTATGAAGTCGATCGCCTTCTGGATCGTAGACCTCTGCGTAATCTTCGTATGTGCTTTTGTTATCCGAAAACGGTGGTTCATGTCGTTATGTCCTCACGTGAGCATGTATTAAACGGCATTTCTCAAAAAAATTCAATACAAACGTTTGCATAATGGGATGCGTGGTCAGGTGGAAAGCAGGGACTGAACTTTGTCAGCGAGACTATGCAGGGCAAAGGGTTTATTGAAATCCTTCCGGGTATTTCCATCGACATAGAGAGAGACCATCTGCGGGAGCGATTGTCCGGAAGTCGGGGCTGTTTATCATCTGTTTTGCCCCGGACTTCATGACCGTCTCGTTTATTTGCTTCTTTTCTATCGGGGCTTTCTCGCCTGAAGCAGCCGTTTTGATGCGCCACGTATGACTTCAGGCACATTTTTGTTCTTCTCCAGTATGATGAGGTCTTTGGTCTTGATTTCGCCGATCAGGCCCATGGATATCCCTGGCGGTGTCTTGGGGTTTGTAACCAATGCGTGAACTACTGCGTAGCTCTTGAGCCATTCCCTGTTCTTCGAGATCCTTCTCAGCGCCTCTTCGTGGATAGAACGGGAGCGGGCGATCAGCTCTATCTCCGTATCGGTGATCTTCTGGTTGTCCAGTACGCTGAGCATGACCTCCTTGTTCGTGTCCTTGATCAGAATGCCGCGGACTTCCCTGCTGCCCTTCATCGCCAGCTGGACTCTTTCGGATACGGTCAGTGTCTGGATCTTCTGGAGGATATTCTGCACACGGACCTCTTTTGGCCTCTCCGTCCGTGCCACGGCTGTTGTCGTTTTGGCGGGAAGATGGAGAGACCCGGAGATCAGGCTCCTGACGTCAGCAGGAGTGTCCGGATGATCGTACAGCACCTGCAGGATTTCCGGTCTTGTTATATTTGCGCTGGCGATCTCCTGAAAGATATCTGCGTCATCAGCAGCCTCAATCAGGACCTCTACTACTTCTTTTGATGCGACTGAGTAGTCGAGTCCTATCAGAATTGGCTCATCCATGATTTTTTCTCCTTAGGTGAATAAAGTATTCTCTGTTGCCCTTCTGCCCCGGAAGCGGCGATTCATAATCTCCCATGACAATGAACCCTGATGCTGCTGAAAAATCGCTCACTTTCTTCACCGCAGCCAGTCTTTTCGACTCATCCCGTATTACGCCGCCTTTATCGACCATGCCCTTGCCGACCTCGAATTGTGGCTTCACCAGTGCGAGTACGTCGCCGTCATGACCCAGAAAATCCAGCACTCTCGGAAGCACCTGGGTGAGCGAAATGAATGAGACATCAATAACGACAAGATCGATCGGTTCAGGTATGCGGTCAGCCTCGAGGTGTCTGATGTTTGTCTTTTCGAGCAGAATAACGCGAGGGTCATTCCTGAGAGACCAGTCAAGCTGGCCATAACCGACATCAATGGCATAGACCCTTGCTGCACCTCTTTTTAAAACACAGTCAGTAAAGCCTCCCGTCGAGCTTCCGATATCCATGACGATTTTAGCGGCAAGGTCGATATGGGAGAACTCAAGCGCACCTTCGAGTTTGATGCCGCCTCTGCTGACAAAAGGGATGTCGTTCTCCCTGAGCGCAACAACAGCATTGATATCTACGAGAGCGCCAGCCTTGGATTCCTCTTTTCCGTCAACCAGGACATTTCCGGCCATAATGAGCGCTTTTGCCCTGTCTCTGCTCTTGACGAGCGACCGGTCAACAATGATCTTATCTAATCTGTCTTTCTGTTTCATCAATAATTCTAAACGGAATGACGCGGAATATTGTGCGAGATGGTGAGACTATTATAAAGAAAAAAACAATATTTATACAGGAATGCTGTTCATGGAGAGGGCAGAATCATCTGCTGCAAAGAGGTTCTTTTATGAAGGCGAGGGCGGCCTGGTAGATACCTTCTTCATCAATACCGCAGGCGGCTCTCAGACTGCTCATGCTACCCTGTTCAATAAACGAATCAGGTATGCCGATCCTCTTTATAGCAATGTGGGACATTTTTGCTTCATTAAGGCATTCCATCACAGCACTGCCGAATCCTCCCTGGAGGGCGTTTTCCTCAACGGTAATGATCCTGGGTATGCGTGAAGCCATCGACAGGAGGATATCGCGGTCAAGGGGCTTGATAAACCTCGCATTGACCACTGCTGCCTGAATACCCGCCTCTTCAAGGCGAGCTGCCGCCTTAAGGGCAGCAATAGAAGGATTGCCGATCGCCATGATCATCATGTCATTACCTTCACGAAGCAGTTCTGCGCAGCCTCGAAAAATGGGAGAAGCTGGAATACCGGACTGTGGAGCCCTGCCGCGCGGATAACGGATTGCCACAGGGCCGGCATGGTTCATTGCCCAGGCAAGCATTAGACGCAGTTCTTCCGTATTCCTCGGCGCAAGGCATGTGAGATTTGGAATATGCCGCAGGAAGGATATGTCAAAAATACCATGGTGAGTGGGCCCGTCTTCCCCTACGAGGCCTGCCCTGTCTATGGCAAAGACAACGGGAAGGTCCTGGAGGCAGACGTCATGGATTATCTGGTCGTAGGCGCGCTGCAGGAACGTGGAATAGACCGCAACAACAGGCCTGAGTCCCCCTGCCGCAAGGCCGGCAGCAAAGGTCACGGCATGCTGCTCTGCAATGCCGACATCATAAAAGCGGTCAGGGAAGCGCTCTGCAAAGCAGTCGAGCCCTGTTCCCTCTTTCATGGCAGCAGAGATGGCGATCACCCTGCTGTCTGCTTCTGCAAGTTCTGTAAGAGCTGCACCGAATGCAGCGCTATAGGTCACGGAGCCTGTGCTGAGCGGTGAGCCGGTCTCCACTTCGAAGGGGCCGATGCCATGAAAGACACAGGGGTCCTTTTCAGAGAATTCGTATCCCTTGCCTTTTTTGGTGATCACGTGCACAAGGGTAGGTGATGTCGAGGATTTTATCCTGTTCAGCGTTTCGATCAGAAGCTCGGTGTTGTGGCCGTCAATTGGACCAATGTAGTCAAACCCCATCTCTTCGAAGAGGATGCCGGGAAGGATCATGCCTTTGAGGGTTTCTTCAGCCTTTTGCGCTATCTTTGCAACAGAGCCGCCGAGTTTCGGTATGCCTTCAAGGAAGGATTTCGTCTCTTTCTTGAACTTGCGGTACCGCTCGTCGGTAAGGATCCTGTTCATATATGCGGAAAGGGCCCCGACATTCGGAGATATCGACATCTCATTGTCATTAAGAATGACGATGAGGTCCTTTTTGCCGTGGCCGGCATTGTTCAGACCTTCAAAGGCGAGGCCTCCAGAGAGTGCTCCGTCGCCGATTACTGCTATGACCTTGAAATGCTCACTGTTTCTGTCGCGCGCCTCAAGCAGCCCAAGCGCAGCGGATATGGATGTTGAGCTGTGGCCGGTGCCGAATGCGTCATGGGGGCTTTCGGATATTTTTGGAAAACCCGAAATGCCCTTCTCTGTTCTGAGTGTCGAGAACTGTTCCTTGCGGCCGGTAAGAATTTTGTGGGCGTAGGATTGATGGCCGACATCCCAGACTATCCTGTCCAAAGGGGAATTGAAGGCATGGTGAAGAGCAATGGTCAGCTCAATAATGCCGAGGTTTGATGCTAGGTGGCCGCCATTTACCGCTACGGTCTCAATGATCAGGGTCCTGAGCTCATCGGCAACGGTCTTGAGCTCTTCATTGCTGAGCGTCCTGAGGTCTGAGGGTGAAGATATTTTATCGAGAATCATCAGTTTTTCCTTGCAAGGAGATAGTCGGCAATTTCTCTGAGCGCATCAGCTTCCGATGAAAAGACAGAGAGTGCTGACTTTGCGTCTGCAATAAGACCTTGGGCTATATCTTTTGATCGCTGCAGGCCATAATATCGCGGGTAGGTCATCTTGTGGATCTTTTCATCCGAGCCTGCCGTTTTGCCCATTTCTTCGGTATCGCCCTCTATGTCAAGTATATCATCAATTACCTGAAACGCAAGGCCGATGCTGTTTCCATAAGCGGTTAACGCATCAAGTACGGTCTGGCTGCCCCCATAGAGGATTGGGCCGATACGCACCGATGCGCGAAGCAGAGCGCCGGTCTTATGCGAATGAATGAACTTCAGGGTTTCTCCATCAGGTTCCTTGTTTTCAGAGAGCATATCCTGAACCTGCCCTGCCACCATGCCGTCAAGGCCGGAGGCAAGTGCGATCTCCCGCAAAGCTCCCATCAGATGAGAAACAGAAACCATTGATGACAGGGAAGGGTCCGAGAGGATACTGAACGCCTCGGTAAGGAGAGCGTCACCGGCAAGAATTGCGATCGCCTCGCCATAGACCTTGTGATTCGTAGGCTTGCCTCTTCTCAGATCATCATTGTCCATGGCAGGAAGATCATCATGGATCAGGGAATAGGTATGGATCAGTTCGAGTGCTGATGCATAAGGAACTATATCCCGCGGATTGCCGCCGCAGGTTTCGTATGCGGCGAGTGCAAGGATAGGCCGTATGCGTTTTCCGCCTGCAAAGAGGGAGTAGAGCATTGCTTCCTGCAAAACAGGGGGGTTGCGCTGTATACGGTAGAATTCCCTGAAGAATGAATCTACCAGTGTCTGTTTATCTTTTAGGTAAGCTTTGATGTCCATAGCGAAACCTGCCGCGAAAGGATAAAGGAAAATACGGTTTCCGGCCCCTTTACCGTCAGCCCTTTCTTACTCCCACTCTATCGTGCCCGGAGGTTTTGAGGTTACGTCAAGAACTACCCTGTTGACGCCTTTCACTTCATTGATGATGCGGTTCGAGATCCTTCCCATCACGTCATAGGGGATCTTGGCCCAGTCTGCGGTCATTCCGTCCACGCTGGTGACCGCCCGTACCGCCACCACATTGTCGTACGTGCGTTCATCTCCCATGACCCCGACGCTCTTGATCGGGAGGATCACGGCAAAGGCCTGCCATATCTCGCGGTACAGATCTGCAGCCTTGATCTCGTCGAGCACGATCGCATCAGCCTCCCGCAGGATATGAAGCTTCTCTGCGGTAATATCGCCGATGCAGCGTATGGCCAGTCCCGGACCGGGGAAAGGGTGGCGCCAGCAGATCTCCTCAGGCAGGCCGAGTTCTTCGCCGAGAAGGCGGGCCTCATCCTTGAAGAGTTCCCTGAGGGGTTCGACGAGCTTCAGCTTCATCACCTCAGGCAGGCCGCCGACATTATGGTGGCTCTTGATCACGGCAGAGGGCCCCTTGAAGGATACGCTTTCTATCACATCCGGATAGAGCGTGCCCTGGGCAAGAAATTCTGCATCTGCAATCTTCTTTGCTTCTTCTTCGAAGAGGGCGATGAACTCGTTGCCGATGATCTTTCTCTTCCTCTCCGGATCAGTAATGCCGCTCAGCTTTTTGAGGAACCGCTCCCGTGCATCGATATAGATGAGCCTGATATGGAAATGACCCTCAAAGGTCTTTTTCACCTTTTCAGCCTCTCCCTTGCGGAGAAGACCGTTGTCGACAAAGATGCAGGTCAGGCTGTCGCCGACCGCCCGGTGCAGCAGGAGCGCAACAACCGATGAGTCCACACCGCCGCTTAATGCGCAGACGATCTTCTTGCCCTCTGTTTTTTTCCGTATGTCTGACACAGACCATTCGATGAATGATGCCATCTCCCACGTAGGCTTGCAGCCGCAGATCGTATGCACAAAGTTCTGGAGTATGCGCGTGCCTTCATCGGTATGGACCACCTCCGGATGGAACTGGACCGCATAGAAATGTCTTTTGACGTCTGCCATTGCAGCAACCGGTGAATTGGCTGTGTGGCCGATGACCGAGAAGCCTTCAGGCAGCTGTTCTATCTTGTCTCCATGGCTCATCCAGACCTTGGTTTCCTGTGAGACGCCCCAGAGGAAGTCCTTGTCGCTGTCGATCACAAGCTCGGCATGGCCGTACTCCCTCTTTGTGGACCGGGCGACTTTACCTCCGAGATAATGTGCCATCACCTGCATGCCGTAGCATATGCCGAGCACCGGTATGCCGAGTTTGAACACTTCCAGATCTGGCGCAGGGGCCCCCTCGTCGTACACGCTCGAAGGTCCGCCTGACAGTACAATACCCTTGGGGTTAAAGGCCCTGATCTTTTCCATAGGTGTATTGAACGGAAAGATCTCGGAATACACTTTGCCGTCGCGGATTCTGCGTGCAATAAGCTGTGTATACTGCGAGCCGAAATCAAGGACTAATATCTTTTCTTCATGCATGGCTGTTCATCTCTCTCCCTGCGGGCATGGTGAGGGTACTACCACTCAGGCCGGTAATTGGGAGCCTCCTTGGTGATAATGACGTCATGCACATGGCTTTCCCGCAGACCGGCATTTGTGATCTGGACAAACCGCGCCTTCCTGCGGAAATCAGCAAGATTCTTTGCGCCGCAGTATCCCATGCCGGAACGCAGGCCGCCAAGAAGCTGATGGGCGGTCTGGGCCAGGGTCCCCTTATGCGGCACTCTGCCTTCAACGCCTTCAGGAACGAGCTTCTGCGTTTCGACGCCTTCCTGTTGATAACGGTCTTTTGCTCCCTGGGTCATTGCCCCGATCGAGCCCATACCGCGGTATACCTTGTAGCTTCTCCCCTGAAAGAGAACAACCTCTCCGGGTGATTCGTCAGTCCCGGCGAAGAGGCTGCCGATCATGACCGAACTTGCGCCTGCTGCCAGTGCCTTGGCAATATCGCCTGAATATTTAATGCCGCCGTCAGCGATGATCGGGATCTTGTGTTTGTTTGCTACGGCGTAGCAGTCCATGATGGCAGTAAGCTGCGGGACACCGGCCCCCGCAACGATACGGGTAGTGCAGATCGAGCCCGGGCCGATACCGATCTTTACTGCGTCGGCCCCTGCCTTGATAAGGTCAAGCGTGCCTTCTGCGGTCGCAACATTGCCGGCAATTACTTCGATATCATATTTTTTCTTGATCGCCTTCAGGGTGGTCATGACTGCACTGGAATGACCATGTGCCGTATCGATCACCAGAACGTCAACGCCAGCAGTGATCAGGAGTTCGGCCCTTTTCATGGTGTCCTGACCAGTGCCGATTGCAGCCCCGACCATGAGCCTGCCCATTTTGTCCTTGCAGGAATTCGGATATTTCCTTCTCTTTTCGATGTCTTTTATCGTGATGAGACCTTTGAGTTTATAGTCCTTGTCCACGATCGGTAATTTCTCGATCTTATATTTATTGAGGAGGTTCTTTGCCTCATCGAGCGACGTACCGACCGCTGCTGTAACGAGCCTGTCCTTGGTCATGATCTCGGATACTTTTTTGCTGAAATGTTTCTCGAACCTGAGGTCTCTGTTGGTCAGGATGCCGACCAGCTTGCCGTTTACCGTGACCGGGACGCCCGAGATTTTGTACCGTTCCATAAGGCCGGTTGCCTCTGATACCTGCGAATCAGGGGAGACCGTGATAGGGTCAATAATCATGCCGCTTTCAGACTTTTTTACCTTGTCTATCTCAAAGGCCTGTCTGTCAGGCGCCATTGCCCTGTGTACGATCCCGATGCCGCCCTCCCGTGCAATAGCGATCGCCATAGACGCTTCGGTTACCGTATCCATGGCAGAGGTGAGCAGGGGAACATTCAGCCTGATCTTTCGGGTCAGGTGGGTATGGATATTGACATCCCTCGGCAGCACTTCAGACCGGGCAGGAAGCAGCAGGACATCGTCAAAAGTTAATCCGGATTTTATCTTATCAGCCATGGGATTCTCCTGGAAATTTTCAGGAATTTTACCACGCTCGTAATTGATAAAGCAAACCGCTGCTTTTCACTTGACATACAGGATTACCTCTGAGATATACTTGCAGAACCCTTCGCCTGAAGCAAAAAAAGGCGATGCATTACCGGGAATCTGTTTTACCCTACAGGGGAGTAAAAAGCGAAATATTTTATTTTTTTTTGCTATAATGCGCTCGGCATATATAGTATTGAAGTTGTCGTGCTCCTTGATTATTCAGGGAATAAATTTTTTACAGGAAAGGGGGTGAAGATATGAAGAAGACAGTATTATTTGTTGCTCTGCTCGTTATCGTGGCATTTGTAGGCAGCGCGTTTGCAGTTCCTGCAGGAAAGAATGTAGAGTTCGCAGGCGGCAGCGCAGGCAAGGTCGTGTTTGATGGCAAGACCCATGCAGACAAAGGTCTGAAGTGCAATGACTGCCATACCAAGATTTTCCAGATGAAGAAGGGCTCAGCCAAGATGACCATGGCTGACATGAACGCAGGCAAGAATTGCGGCGAGTGCCATAACGGCACCAAGGCATTCAAGACCAGTGATGCAGCTAACTGCGGTAAGTGCCACAAAAAATAAGGTAATTTAATTCAATAAAAAAGCCCCCTGTTTTTCAGGGGGCTTTTTTATTGGGTATTTGGAACTGCGTAGGCCGAAAGTCTGAAGAACTACAGGCTAAACAATCTGAACAGGCACAGCGCGCCGGATTAGATGCGTGTGAGCCAGGACTTGTATTTCCTGTTTTTGCCTTTTACGACATCAAAAAATATGGACTGCAGTTTCTTCGTTATCGGGCCGCGGCTTCCTGAGCCGATCTTTCTGTTGTCTATTTCCCTGATTGGCGTTACTTCAGCCGCAGTGCCGGTAAAGAATGCCTCATCGGCGATATAAATTTCATCGCGGGTGAAACGTTCTTCAACTACCGGGATCTTGTTGTCCCTCGCGATTTTGATGATGCTGTCACGGGTGATGCCCTCAAGGATGGTGGTAAGAGGTGTGGTCTTGATCTGTCCGTTGCGAACGATAAAGATATTCTCGCCGCTTCCTTCAGAGACATAGCCCTCAGGGTCAAGGAGCAAGGCTTCGTCATACCCGCTGGCAATGGCTTCTTTCTTGGCGATTTGAGAATTTACGTAATAACCGCAAATCTTTGCCCGCGTCATGGCAGAGTTGACATGATGACGCGTGAATGAAGAGACCTGAATCCTGATGCCCTTGTCGATACCTTCGTCGCCGAGGTAAGCGCCCCAGGGCCAGGCAGCAATGGCAACGCTGATCGGGTTTCCTTTGGGATAGAGCCCCATGGCGCCGTATCCTATGTACACCAGCGGTCTGATGTAGCACTCCTTCAGCTTATTGACCGTGACCGTTCTGATGATCGCATCCCTGATCTCTTTTTTGGAATAGGGTATCTCGATAGTATAGATATGGGCAGATGCAAAGAGCCTGTCGACATGCTCGTCAAGCCTGAAGATAGCCGAGCCCTTTTCCGTTTTGTAGCAGCGGATTCCCTCGAACATGCCAAGGCCATAGTGGAGGGTGTGTGTAAGTACATGAACCTGTGCCTTGTCCCAGTCAACAAGTGTTCCATCCATCCAGATTTTATCAGATTTTTTAATCATAGTACGTTATTAAATCAGGATGTCCAGAGCTCTGTCAACCCGCCTGAGTTCCTACATTTTTTCCGGAGCATTGACGCCGAGGATGCCGAGCGCATCGCCTATGACGATTTTGATGCCGCTACAGAGAGCGAGACGTGCGCTGGTCAGTCCGGGATCATCGCCGACGACGCGGTGGTTATGGTAATACGTATGGAACATGGCTGCCAGTTCCTGGAGATAGAAGGTTATCCTGTGCGGCTCAAATGCGCGTGCTGCGCCTTCGAGGACCATAGGGTAGGTCAGAAGCTTTTTGATAAGGCTAAGTTCTGCCGGTTCTGACAGCAGGGAGAGGTCTGCATTGTCCGCACTGATGCTCTTTTCCATGGCATTGGCAAGGATGCTGTTGATCCTGGCATTTGCATACTGGACATAAAAGACAGGGTTTTCCGCCGTGGTTGCGGTCACGACTTCGAGGTCAAAATCGAGATGGCTGTCGGCCTTTCTCGTAAGGAATATGAACTTGGTCGTGTCCGGACCGACAAGGTCCATAATGTCGCTCAGGGTGACAAAGGTGCCTGCCCGTTTTGACATCTGGAACGGTTGTCCGTGTTTCAGAAGATTGACCATCTGTACGAGGATGACCTTGAACCTGCTGATATCGTAACCAAAGGCCTGCATCACTGATTCGATCCTTGGGATGTACCCGTGATGGTCAGCGCCCCAGATGTATATAATGATGTCAAAATGCCGGTCGAGCTTGTTCTTGTGGTAGGCAATGTCAGACGCAAAATAGGTGTGCTGTCCGTCGCTCTTGATCACTACCCGGTCTTTGTCATCACGAAAATCCGTGGACCGGAACCAGAGTGCATGACCGCTTTCATACAGGAAGCCTTTCTGTTGCAGGGCGTCAATCGCCTGCTGTACCTCGCCCTTTTCGAAGATCTCTTTTTCGCTGATCCAGGTATCAAAATCCCTGATGCCGAAACGGCCGAGATCGCTCCTGATAAGCACGAGCATCCGTTTATAGGTCCATCGGGTGATCTCATCGCCGCACGTTTCAAAGGGAATGCCTTTGTATGATTCGCCTTTCTCTGTCTGCAGCGCAGCTGCCTCTTCATCTATATACTGGCCCCGGTACCCGTCTTCAGGGAAGGGTTGATCAAGCCCGAGGATCTGCTGATATTTGGCATGCACGGACTGACCGAGGAGCTTCACCTGTCTTCCGGCATCATTGATGTAGTACTCGCGGTCGATGCAATAGCCTGACTCCTCGAGGAGATTGCAGAGTGCATTGCCGATTGCCGCCCCCCTGGCATGGCCGATATGAAGCGGTCCTGTCGGGTTTGCACTCACATACTCGATCAGGACCTTGCGACCCTGTCCCACATTTTCGCGCAGATAGGACTTCTCGGCCTTGAGCAGTTCCCTGAAGGATGCCACGAGATATTCTCTGGTAAAGGTGAAGTTGATGAAGCCGGGGCCGGCAATTTCGATCTTCTCAAATTTGCGCCTGTCCGTGATCGCATTTGCGATATCTTCTGCTATTATTTTCGGCGCTTTTTTAAAAGCCCGGGCAAGTCCCATGGCAAGCGGTGTTGAGAGATCGCCAAAGGATTCCTCCCGCGGCGTTTCGATCTCGATGGCCGGCAGCGGTGAAACTCCGAGCGATTCAAGGGCCTTTGTCAAAACTGCAATAAGGTCTTTTTTCATAGGGATACAGTGTAAATTCCCATTTGGCGTAAAGTCAAATCCCGGACCTGATCCGGTGCGAAAGAGACTGCAATGCGGCTTTCGGCATGTCGCCGATCATTGACGCGTCTGCCGAACAAGCCCCGAACCCCTGGCATATCTGACGCTGACCGCCGGGGTGCTGTTGGTCTTCTCTGATTTATTTGATACAATGGCTGTGAGGAACCTCAATTATGGAGCAATTACAGGAACTCATTCGAAAATATGGTCTTGAGGAAGATCCTGAACATGTTATAATCCCTCTGGTTTCAGAAGACGGCAGGCCGAGACGCTGCTTTCTGCTGAAACGGAGATTTTTGAGGATCCTGTTCGCGGACGGCCATTTCCATGATTATCCCCTTGAGGAGATGATTGAGGCGACGGTCCTGTATCAGAACATGCCGCTGAGAGAATCAATACTGCTGGTTCACAAAGACCCGGACTGGGATGCAGATGAACCGGACAAGAAGAATACTGAACAACGAGGTGAAGGTGAAAAAAAGAATACTGATTAACGCTGCGCATTCAGAGGAAAAACGCGTGGCTATTGTTGAGGGCGATGTTCTGATCGATTTCTATGTTGAGACTGCAGGCAAGGAGCATCTCAAAGGGAATATTTATAAGGCGAAAGTGGTGAGGGTTGAGCCCGGTCTTCAGGCCGCTTTTGTTGATTTCGGCCAGAAGAAGCACGGCTTCCTGCAACTGCGCGAGATCAAACCTGAATTTTATCAGCATCAGGTCGAAGGCAACAAGAAGCCGAGGATGCAGGACGTCATATCTAAGGGTCATGAACTTATTGTCCAGGTCGAGAAGGACGAACGCGATAACAAGGGCGCAAGTCTTACGACCTATCTCTCTATTCCGGGGAGGTACATTGTCATGATGCCGGGCCAGGAAAAGGTCGGCGTATCGAGGAAGATCGAAGACCGGGAAGACCGGGGAAGGCTGAAGGAGATCTTCAACTCGTTGAAGCTTCCGAAGAAGATGGGTTTTATCCTGCGGACTGCGGGCAGTGACAAGACAGAAGAGGACCTTGATAATGACCTGAAATACCTGACCAAGCTCTGGGCAAAGATACAGGCAGAGTCAAAGAAGGTGCATGCCCCGGCCCTCATTTATAAGGAGCAGGATTTTGCGGTCAAGACGGTCCGTGACTATCTCACCTCTGATGTAGACGAGGTCCTGATCGATGACCCAACGGCGTTCAAGAACACCAAGGAATTTCTTCGAAAGACAGTCCCCTGGCGCAAGATAAACATAACGCTGTACAAGGACAAGAAGCCTATCTTTGCCTGTCATAACATCGAGGCACAGATTGCCAAGATCCATGAGCGTTTTGTGTACCTTCCTTCACGCGGATATATCGTTATTGACAAGACAGAGGCATTGACCGCTATTGATGTCAACTCTGGCAGGTCGCGCAAAGAGGAGCATATCGAGGCGACTGCGCTCAACACGAACCTTGAAGCTGCTGATGAGATAGCCCGGCAGCTCAGGTTCCGTGATCTGGGAGGGCTCGTTGTAATCGATTTTATCGACATGGAATCCTCGAAGAACCGGCGGGAGGTCGAGCAGCGGCTGAGGGATGCGATGAGTCCGGACAAGGCTCATTTTGAAACGACACCAATTTCGAAATTCGGCATTGTCGAGATGACGCGGGAACGCATGCGGCCTGCGTATCAGGAGTCGAGCCACCATAAGTGTGAGCTCTGCGGGGGGACCGGCGTTGTCAAAAGCGATGAGATGGCAGCGGTTGCTGCGCTCCGCGAGATGCATGTGCAGGCAACCAGGGAAGGAACCAGGGCGATCACCTGCCGTCTTCCGGTGGAAAGCATGAATTATATGATCAATACCTGGCGCACTGATATTGCCGCCACGGAAAAGGAATTCGGCATTACCGTCACGCTTCTTGCTGACCCGAAGCTCCTGACCGGCCAGTATAAACTTGAGGCGGACAGACCGGAAGCTCCCAGGGAGCATGTCAGGCCGGAACAGAGACATGACCAGCATAAGCCGGCCCATCAGAAACAGATGCCCCCTAAACATGCAAAGGCTGCGGAACCGGCCCAAGCTGCAGAGCCGGCTGAACAGGGAGCCGCACAGCCCGAAGCAGTTCCTGCTGAGCCGCAGGAGCAGAAGAGACGCAGGAAGCGGAGACCGCGCAGAGGGAAGAAGCGTCCGGCCGGGGGGGAGGCTTCTTCTGCGGAACCGGCTGAAGCTGCCCCTGAAGGTGTGCTCCACGACCCGATCCAGGAAGGGGTATAACAGCTTTGTTTATTTCGGATTCGTCTTTTCAGGCGATAGATAGCGCATAGCGGCATGGCATTATAAGGAGGCGAGATGTTTGGACTTGGATTACCTGAGATGATCGTTGTTTTGGTGATAGCGCTTGTTTTCTTCGGCCCCAGTAAACTGCCTGCTGCGGGAAAGAGCCTCGGCGAGGCGATCAGAAATTTTAAAAAGGGCATAGCTGAGGGAGTAACAGAGGACAAGGAGAAGGTGGAAGGCAAGTAGCAGCGATGCTATTATGCCTGTTCTTTCGTAGGATTTGAATCGTGCTTGATACACTTTTCTATCCAAAGTCTGTGGCTGTAGTCGGTGCTTCTCAGGACCCGCAGAAGGTCGGCTATGCAATCCTTGACAACCTGCTCAAATTCGGGTATCAGGGCAGGATCTATCCCATAAACCCCAAGGCAGACGAAATCCTCGGCGTCAAGGCTTACAAAAGCATCTTTGATGTGCTGGATGAGATAGGTCTCGCTGTTGTCTCGATACCCGCTGCCATGGTGCCTGACTGCATCAGGGACTGCATAAAGAGAGGGATCAGATCAGCGGTGATCATCAGCGCCGGATTCAAGGAGGCTGGCTCTGCAGGAATTCTGCTTGAGGAAGAGCTCAAGGCTCTCAGAAAAACCGGCAATATCCGAATACTCGGCCCCAACTGTCTCGGCATCATCAATACAGCAAACGACCTGAATGCCACCTTTGCAGCAGGAATGCTCCCCAAAGGCAGGCTTGCATTTTTTTCCCAGTCAGGGGCCCTCGGCATTGCGATACTTGACTGGGCGATCGGCAACAAGATCGGTTTTTCAAAGTTCATCAGCCTCGGCAACAAGGCAGATCTGAACGAAACGGACTTCATAGAATATTTTATGCAGGACCCTGAGACAGATATTATCCTGGGGTATATCGAGGATGTGGTTGAGGGCAGGCGATTTCTTGAGATTGCGAAAAAAGCGACAAAGCTCAAACCCATTATCCTTGTCAAATCCGGCGGTACTCAGGCAGGAGCACGCGCTGCATCGTCCCACACCGGTGCCCTTGCAGGGTCTGAAAATGCCTTTAACGCTGCATTCAGGCAGACAGGGGTTATCAGGGCCGAAGGCGTAGAGGACCTCTTTGAGTCAGCATTAGCATTTCATTCCGGCAAGGTGCCCAGCGGCAACAACCTGCTGATTATTACGAACGCAGGCGGCCCTGGTATCATTGCTGCAGATACAGCAGAAAAGCTCGGCATCAATCTGCCGCAGCTTTCAAAGGAAACGGTTGAGCAGCTTATGAAAGTGCTTCCGAAGAACTCGTCGCTCTATAATCCTGTTGACATCATCGGGGATGCGACATCTGAGCGGTACGCTGCAGTGCTCGAGCGCACGCTGAATGATCCGAATGTGGACGGCATATTGATTATTCTGACTCCGCAGGCCATGGTGAATGTTGAGGAGACTGCAAAGATCGTTATCGGGTCATCGAAGAAGACCGACAAGCCCCTGATCACAAGCTTTATGGGAGAGGAGAGGGTGCGGTCGTCAGTGGCCATGCTCAAGGCTGCTGCGATAACGAACTTTTCCTATCCTGAGCCGGCGGTGAAGTCCTTCAGAAAACTTTACAATTACGGACTCTGGAGGAAAAAGGCAGAGGAAATACCTTTCTCGCCGGAAGTGAACAGGGATGCCGTTGCAGAGATCATCAGAAATGCACGCCAGAATAATCAGATCCAGTTTGCAGAGGACGCGTCACGCGAAATTCTGACGCACTATGGATTCAGGTTCCCGAAGAAGCAGCTGGTAAAGATGCCGAATGAGGCTGCCAGGGCTGCCGCTGCCATAGGGTTTCCGGTTGTCATGAAGATCTCCTCGCCTGATATCCTTCACAAGACCGATATCGGCGGGGTAAAACTCAATATCAGTTCGAAAAAAGAGGCAAAGGATGCATTTACCGAAATAACCCTGAATGCCAGGAAATTCATGCCAAAGGCATTCATTAGTGGCGTTACGATCTATGAGACGGTGCCAAAGGGCAAAGAGGTTATTCTTGGCATCACCTTTGACAGGACCTTCGGCCATATGATCATGTTCGGTCTTGGCGGCATCTACGTTGAGGTGTTGAAGGATGTCTCTTTCAGGATCGTGCCGGTCAGTCTGTCAGAGGCCAGCGAGATGATCCATGAGATCAGGACAATCCGGCTCCTTCAGGGTGTTCGAGGAGAGCAGCCTGCGGACATTGATGCTATTGTCCAGAGCATTGTGAGGCTCTCGATGCTCGCAACCGATTTTCCCGAGATCCATGAGCTTGATATCAATCCACTCGTTGTGTTTGGAAGCGGGGCCATTGCCCTTGATTCAAGGATCATCCTCAGTCATGAAAATAAAGGAGGCACGTAAATGCACTACCTGTATATTGGCTCCACCACAGGGTTCTCAGGCAAGAGTCTGATCACTCTTGGGCTGGGCCTTATGTTGAAGGAAAAGGGCCTTTCGATCGGTTATATCAAACCGTATGGCAAGATCCCTCTGCAGCAGGAAGGAAGTATTGTTGATGCTGATGCCGAGTTCCTGCGCAAGGCCCTTGATATCAGCGAGCCGGCAGGGGTTGTATCGCCCTTTGTTGTGACGTATGAGCTTCAAAATAATCTTCTGAAGGGCAGGCCATCAGATAAATTTGATGCCGTCAATAAGGCGTTTTCTTCCATTCCCGACAAAGATGTTGTGCTGGTTGGCGGCGCTACTGATCTTTATGACGGTGTTACCTTTGGTATTAATGGTCTGAAACTGATCCCCTACCTTAAGGCAAAGGCGCTTGTCGTAGAGCCGTGGAACGGCGACAGTTCCATTGACGCAATTGTCGGTGCAAAGGAGCAGCTCGGTCCGCATTTCCTGGGCGCTGTGATCAATAAAGTGCCTGAGGCAGTCCATGACTATATAAAGAATTCTGTCCGTCCGTTCCTCGAAAAGAGGGGCATTGCGGTCTTTGCTGCTCTCCCCATGGACAGACTGCTTGATGCGATTACCGTGCGGCAGCTCAACGAGATCCTTGGCGGCAAGGTGCTCTGCTGTGAAGAGGGGCTGGATGAGTTCATTGAATCTTTTTCGATCGGCGCCATGGATGTTGACAGCGCGCTGAAATATTTCCGGAGAACACCGAACAAGGCGGTTATTACAGGTGCGCATCGCTCTGACATTCAGCTTGCTGCACTGGAAACCTCAACGAGATGTATTATCCTTACCGGCGGGTTATATACGAATGACGTAATCATAGGCAAGGCGAAAATGACCAAAACACCCATCATTTCCGTGCATGAGGACACGTTTGCTACGGTGCAGAAGATCGAATCCGTGATGGGCAAGATCAGTATCAGGGAGCAGAAGAAGGTGCAGAAGACGAAAGAGCTCATCGAGCGGGAGTTTGATCTTGCAAGGCTGCTGAAAGAGCTGAAACTCGGATAGCAGGGGAGAAGAACGATATGGAAGACCTTAAGACATCTGAGACATGGCGCGTATTTCGGATCCAGTCAGAACTTGTAGAAGGGTTTGAGACCCTGAATGACCTCGGCCCTGCGGTCACGATTTTCGGCAGCGCGCGGCTGAAACCGGGAAATGCGTATTACGACGATGCCGTGACTGTTGCAAGAAAACTTGCCGATGACGGGTTTGCTATTATCACGGGCGGCGGCCCCGGTATTATGGAAGGAGCGAATAAGGGAGCAAAAAAGGGGAAAGCCCATTCTGTGGGGCTGAATATAGAAATCCCGAGTGAACAGGTCCCCAACAAATACCAGGATATCAGCCTTTCATTCCGTTACTTTTTCATCAGGAAACTGATGTTCATAAAATACGCTATTGCGTATATTATATTCCCCGGCGGATTTGGGACCATGGACGAACTTTTCGAGGCGCTTACCCTTGTGCAGACAAAACGCATCAAGTCATTTCCGATCATCCTCTATGGCACTGAATACTGGGAGGGGCTTATTGACTGGATGAAAAAAACGCTCGTTGCGCAGGGGACGATTGACCGCGAGGACTTCGCACTTTTTTCGCTGGTAGATAAGCCTGAGGAAGTGCTATTTCTTATTAATGAGCATTTCAGGGTCTTTGCAGACATCAGGCCGAAGATGAGGGCAAAGAAGCGGCCCGGAAAATGATATGCTCATGAATAAAAACAGAATATTCATCACCTGCGGCCGCGGTATAGACCCTTATCTTGAGCAGGAAGTGGCTGAGCTCGGTTTCCCGATCTTTTTTAAGACACAGGCAGGCATAGAGACCGAGGGGACCATGAAGGATGCCATGGACCTAAATCTTCGGCTCAGGACAGGGCTTAGAGTATTATTTCTTGTTGACGAGTTTACTGCTGACAATCCTGAGGCGCTTTACCGGAAGATCCATGCCATACCATGGGAAGAGTTCATCAGCCCAAACGGTTACTTCAGCATCACCTCAACGGTTGATACCCCTACGATAGACAATACGGTATATGCAAGCCAGAAGTGCAAAGACGCGATTGTCGATCGTTTTATGAAGAAGTTCAATAAACGGCCTGACTCCGGGCCGGACCGCAGCCGGGCCGTGTTTCATCTGCACTGGCAGGGGGAGGACTGTCGGATCTATATCGATACCTCTGGCGAGCCGCTTTCTAAAAGAGGATACCGCAAGCTCCCTTACAAGGCCCCTCTGCAGGAGTCGCTTGCTGCTGCTATCGTTAAGGCCTCCGGGTGGAACGACAGCGGCCCGTTTATTAACCCCATGTGCGGCAGCGGAACGATTGCCATTGAAGCAGCGCTTATTGCCCTGAACCGGCCCTCAGGCATCCTCAAGGTCAACTTCGGGTTTCAGCATCTGAAAGGCTATGATGCCGAAGCCTGGGAAGAAATACGAACCAGGGCCAAGTCAGAAGTCCTGAAAAACCTGAAGTCTAAAATCATTGCCACTGACACAAGCGATGAGGCTGTCGATGCAGCCCGGAAAAATGCTCTGACAGCAGGAGTGGAGCATCTGATCGAATTCAGTGTTTGTGACTTTGCAGACACTCTGGTCCCTGAGGGCGGCGGTGTTTTGGTGATGAACCCCGAATATGGTGAGCGGCTGGGTACAGTCGCGGATTTGGAGAATGTGTATAGAAGGATAGGGGATTTTCTGAAACAGAAATGCCGGGGTTATTCAGGGTATGTGTTAACCGGCAATCCCGAGCTTGCCAAAAAGATAGGTCTCAGGTCCAGAAGAAAGATGCTTTTTTTCAACGGACCCATTGAATGCCGCTTGCTTGAATATGAACTCTACAGCGGCAGCAGGAAGAGAAAAGAAGAATAACGGGCATTTACGGAGTATAGCAACAAAAGGCATGCTGATTAGCATGCCTTTTGTTGTGAATAAGGAAGTTAGCGTCTGTTACTCAAAGTGCTTCATAATGTCTGATTTGTCGGTATTTGTAAGGTTTGACATAATGTTCTTGTCAAGTTTTGCCTTTACTGCGGCATCGAGATTGTCAAGGATCTGGTTGTTGATCATCTTGCTCGCAGCAAGGTGCCATTTGGGCAATCCTTCTTTTTTGATAATGGCGTTGATATCGTTCGAAATAAGCTTTGCAGCCTTTTTTTCCATTTCAAGTGCTATATTGTGCGGCTCGCCGTATCCTTTAGCTGCCCCGTTTTTCCCTCCTCCCTCAGCGAAACGACCGGCTGAGTCGCTCAGCTTGTCGCTCAATTTTCCATGGGCCTCCATTGAATCATAACTTTCGATAAGTTCTATTTTGGGGCTTTCATGCTCCTGTTTGGTGACCTTGTACGCCTTGAAATGTCCCAGATCAACTGCAATGATAACTTTATCCATTTTTATTCCTCCTTTTTGACCATTATAGCAGTATATTGCAAGGGTGCATAGAAGGAAAGGGTTATTGTAAAAGAGGCATAAGTGCCACTGCGCGATTGTAATCATGAATCGTAATCGTGGATGCCATGTGGTCTCTTGACGATTCACTTATTCAGAACATGATCATCTCGCTACGGAGTCACTTGGCATGCCGTGGCGTGAGACAAAATAAAAACTTATTGACATAATATTTCGCAATGCTATACTTAAATTCAAGTTAGATTTATCAAGTGATCTGTTCTTTGGGGGTCTTGGATTCAGCTTATAATCTCTGCGGTAGAGGGAGGTTATTACGAAAGACATTTTTTTAAAATTGTAGCATACCCTTTCGCAGTACTTTTGCGTAGACTTCCCGGAAGGGAATCTATATAGTCATTGAACTCAGGTGTGACGTGGAGACTGAAAGTCCTGTCTCCGTGAAAGGACTCTATGAAATGTAGCAGAACGCTTCCTGCCGGATTTGCAGGAGTTCTGGTCTGTGCCGTGTTAGTTCTGTGTGGGGGCCGAACTGCCGTTGCTTTTGCTGAAACTGACCAGCCTCTTGCGGTAATTGGCAGCGTAAAAGTGACAGAGAAGGACTTTAGGTCCGAAATGGACAGAGGCGGATACGGTCTTTCGGGCAGGTTTGAACGACCTGAACAGAGAGAGGCCCTGCTTGAGGACATGGTAAGATCTGAAGTGCTTTATGCCACGGCCATAAAGGATGGATATGACAGGAGGCCTGTGGTGCTCGATGCGCTTAAGCGGATCATTATCAATCATTACCGACAGGATCATCTTGATCGGGAGCTATCAAAAATTACGGTAACGGAAGATGAGATTCGTGCGTTTTACAATGAACAAGCCAGTGAGTATTCCACTCCACAGATGGTGCGGGCTGCGGTCATTGAAATAGCTGTCCCGGCAAAAGCCTCTGATGAAAAGAGAGCAGAATTTCAAAAAAAAGCAGAAGATGCAAGGGCAGATGCTCTGAGCATTGATCCTGCTGTTCTTTCTTTCGGATCGGTTGCGGTTAAATATTCGGATGACCAGGTAGGCCGTTACCGGGGCGGCGACACAGGGCTCATGAAACGGGCGGATGCGGTTGCCAGATGGGGAAAAGAGATTGCTGACGCCATATTTTCCATTACGGATCCCGGGCAGATCAGTCCGGTGATCGTTTCTCCAGCAGGGTTTTACGTTGTGAAATTGATGGAGAGAAAAGAAAGTGTCCGTCGTCCCCTTGCAGAGGTAAATGAGATCATACGCAGCAGGCTTTTCTTCGAAAAGAAGGTGCAGAAAGAGAAGGAATTCTACGGGAAACTCTCTGCCGCACTGAACGTGGAGATAAACAGAGATCTTCTTGGCAAGATACCGCTGCCGGCAGGAGGACCCAGATTCGCTCCTCCTGCATTGCCGAGACAATAAGGAGAAATTATGGCGTATGATCCACGGAAATATTTACGTCCCTGGTTTACCGGGGCGGCTTGTAAAGGAGATACTGTGAAGAAGAATATTATTGCCCGCACGAAGGAATTACTGGTATCCGTAGTCTTTATTCTGCTGATCACTTCTGCCTCAGTGCATGCCGGTCCGGTGGTGACACAGACATTTAACCTGCATCCGGGCTGGAATGCGATATTCCTTGAGGTTCAGCCTGAGCAAAAAGATATGGAGATCCTTTTGCAGTTCAGGACCCGAGTGAAAGACTGCTCGGAGTGCAGGGCTAGCATGTCTATTTCCCAAAGTCCAGAGGGGAAGAGAATCAATTAAGCAACCTCTTTGCCCTTCAGGTTAACCGTGCATATCTCATAGAAATACAGGGGACCAATACTGTCACCTGGAATGTGACCGGACGGCCATCGCTCAATCGTCAGGCATGGGAACCGAATTCCTTTAATCTTACAGGATTTTCCGTTAACGGACAGAGCAGTCCATCATTTGCAGATTTCTTCAGTGGCTCCACCGCCCATGCCGGACAGGCTATTTATCGCCTCAGCGATGCCGGTGTCTGGGAAATTCTCCAGAACCCTGCTGCTATGCAGATGCGCTCCGGAGAGGCCTTCTGGATTTATACCGAGGGCGCTTCAGCATATTCCGGCCCTATCACAGTCCGTACTGATTTTGGTGACGGACTTGATTTCCATAAAATACTCATGGAGAACAAGCTCTGGATAAAGAACGTTTCTTCCTCTGCAAGGACTGTTACGGTCAAGTTTATTCCCATGGAGAATCCCGTGCCTCTCGTAAAGTTTTCGGTAGGACCTAAGGGCGGAATTACGTGGCCTTCTTTTGATGCAGACGAGACTTTCACTGTCACTGCAGGCCAGGAGAAGTTTTACCGGTTCGGTCTTAAAAGGGCTGGTATATCAACTCCGCGAACTGAGTCGATGATCGAGATACTTGATGATATGGGGAGCAGATACCTTGTTCCAGTCAGCGCTGAGAAAGGCGGGTTTTAAGATGGCAGAAGATAATAGTGTTCAAAATTGCAATACGGTACAAGGGGGAAGATTACCCATGAAGGTCTTCAGTTATATGTTTCTAATGGTCTGTATCTGTATGCTGAGTGCTGCCGGAATAGTTCATGCCGCACCTTCTTATACCGGCCTGTGGGTTGGCAGCGTGTCTGTTGATAAGGTTTCTGAGTCCCAGATTCCGTCAAATAACGCCTTTACGGATCCAACACCGGTTTCTTCTCCGTTTAATTTCCGGATACTGCTGCATGTGGATTCCGCAGGAAATACACGGCTCATAAAGGATGTGATTCAGATGTGGAAGTCCGGATCCCCCGGTCATTATGCACTTGTTACTGACGATTCGCTTATCCCTGCTAATTTTGTATGTGACAATCTGGCTGATACGGAGTTTTGCCACCGGATCAGTACTGCAGCGTATGACTTTGACGGTCTGCACCTGAGCATGATCGGCACGTTTTCCCTTGGCGGTCTGCTCACTGGCCAACTAATACTTACTCCTGAGAATCCGACAAATCCTTTCCTGCACCGGTTTAATCCTGAGCATGACAATTTGACTGAGGAATTTAAACCTCTCAAAAACGTTGCGGTCTTTGATGCCGATGGCAATGAGGCAAAGAGGGTCTGTTCATTGACTCTGCCAAGAAGAAGCTGCACGGTAGATGCAGACTGCCCTGCCGGAGAAATATGCGCGGTAAACACCCCTATTCTTGAGGTCTATCGGGTCACCAGAGACATGACCCTGACATTCAGCACTGACCCGAACGGCTCGAATGCATCACCTGCCTGGGGCAGCAGCCTGATGGGGGGCATCTATCAGGAGACGCTTAAAGGTCTGCACAAAAATACCATATATGTGTCCGGCACCTTCCGGCTGCAGAGGGTGACCGATATAGGGGAGTTAAACCAATGAAAACATTCACCGGAAAAAAACAGTGTGAGATCATAAAACAGGTGCTGACCAAGTCTTTGACTTTAATTGTTCTGCTATTTTCCTGTCTATTCTGGGTGAATGCAGGGCAGGCTCATGCAGATTCCGGATGGCCGCAGAGGGCTGGTGGTTCGCTGAATGACCAGGTCCTCGCAACCACAGTAGACAAGAATGGGAGTGTCTATGTGGCCGGCTATTTTACCGGCACCGCGACCATTGGGACAACAACTCTCCAGGCTCCGCCAAACGGCAGCTGTACAAACGGCTATTGCTCGGACATTTTTGTGGGGAAACTTGATGCAGGAGGCGGCTGGGACTGGGTCGTCAGTGCAGGCGGCATATGGGAAGACACTGCTGACGCCATTGCGGTTGACCATGAGGGCAATGTCTATATAACGGGAAAGTTCGGTGGGTCATCAAATTTCGGAAATTTTATTCTTAACTCGCAGGGGTTGCATGATGTTTTTGTTGCAAAGCTGGATACGAACGGGACCTGGCTCTGGGCGAAAAGCATCCCCGGGGACTGGCAGGGATATGGGACGGCTATAGGGGTCACTCCTATAGGGAGTAATCCAACCCGGGACATTGAAGTCTATGTTGCCGGGACATTTTCCGGAAATCAGATATTTCAGATTTTAAACGACAATGGGACCATTACAACAAAGGAACTGAAAACTCTGAGTTATCTCTCTAACAAACCAAACAATCCTGATTTTGATGTATTCATTGCAAAACTGACCAAGAACGGCGACTGGAAATGGGCGCTTTCAGGGGGCGGCACTTTCCCCGGCATAGAATGCCTGACCGGAAACTGGTGCTGCAACTCATCGAATGCATACTACAAGCACGATCACTCAGGCGCAGCGCCCTGGGCTTCCTATAATTATCATCATGCCTGTGAAATAGGGTATTGGGACTCCAACTGGGGTATGAGCGAAAACGAATGCAGGCACTGGTATGGACAAAACCCGACGCCGGCATATTCAGCCCCATTTTCTTTTTCCAGTTATCTCGATTTCGACACGGGGATCAGTAAGCCTGCAATTCCGGCAAACTACACTGAGGACCGTGCAGCGCAGTATCTGTATGGCCATAATGTCTGTTACCTGAGCGCTTCCGGATATCGTGATAGCGATGACCGGGCCACGGGTCTTGTGGTGAAATATGATGAGTCCGACTATACAACCCCCAAAACAACGGTCTATGTGACCGGATATTTTCAGGGAGGCAATTCGGACAGCAGCAGCACCTTTGACTTCAGTTTTTCTGATGGGGTAAATGTAAAAACGGCCATGACCTCAGGTATTGGCAACAAGGACCTCTTTGTCCTGAAAATTTATGACCAGGGGCCTAACATGTTCGGCAATCCTGCCCCGACTCCGAACCCGTCGGTACGGTGGCTTATTGATTCTGCAAATACCACCTCGACCGATTCAATATGGGCGAATGCCATTGCAATGGATTCTGACGGAGACCTGTATATTGCAGGCGGATACAAGAATTCCCCCAAGCTTGGGGCAACACAACTCAATGATACGACCGGCGGTATCAATGCCCCGGTACATGCCTTTGTCGCAAGACTCAACGGTGGGAGCAATGTTTCAGCAGATTGGCAATGGGCCAGGTCAGCAGGCCCTTCATCAACGGCAAACTCTGCCGAGGCATTCTCTCTGTCGGTCGATAAAATGGCATTGGCCGAACGGGGCGTTTATGCAACCGGCAATTTCAGGGGCAACCTCCAGCTGTTTGAAAATGGCAGTGTTATCAAGACGATATATGCAAAGGGTACTTCCCAGAACGATGCCTTTGTTTTGAAATATTTGGCCAGCAGCGGCAGTCTGTCATGGGCTACGAGGGGTGGGTTGTATGATGATGAAAATGCCCGGGGCATTGTTGCTGATGGATCGGGCACGACCTTTGTTGCGGGCAGCTTCAGAACAGCCTCGAGTTTTATAGAAGGCTCGACCATGAATTTTGAC
Organism: Nitrospirota bacterium; assembly: GCA_016235245.1. Lineage (NCBI taxonomy): Bacteria > Pseudomonadati > Nitrospirota > Nitrospirota bacterium. The sequence goes on from JACRLO010000037.1 coordinate 43,361, forward strand.
GGCAGCAAGAGTCAGTATATCTTTGGTGAAGAATCTGTCAGTGATACCAGTTACTCTGTTGCATTCTGGTTCAAAACGAGCGATCAAAATGCCGGCATTCTTTCGATAACAAATGGTGCAAAGGTTGCAAACGGGGACAGAGACATCTGGCTCTCAAACGGCAATCTGAAGGCCAAGGTGTATAACGGAACAGAAGAGGTTATTCAGACTATCGGGACCAATTTTGCAGACGGTAATTGGCACTATGCCGTACATACCTTTGGCGGAACGGTGGCACAGAAACTCTATGTTGACGGGCTGGAACGGGCATCAGGAACAAAAACAAGCTCCACAAAAACAGTACATTCCGGGGTGACGATAGCCTTTGCAAGCAGTGTCAGCGGTACAAATTACTATACGGGTATGATCTCCGGTCTGGAGTTCGGGAATGTGCTGAGCGCACTTGCGATAATGAATAATTATATAGACCCGAATAAAAAGCCGAACAATATATCCAGCGGCAAAATCCTCTTTTCAGATGGGAATGCCGATATTTTTCTCGCTAGCGTGAGTCAACTCGGACGCTGGAGGGAAAGCGAGATTTGGACTGTCGGACAAGAAGTCCCCATGCCTGACGGAGCAATTGCCGTGAAGCCGGAATTCATGTCGCCTCCTGATGCAGAGAATAACTTTTTCTGGAGCGAGTACAGCAAAAAACTGTATTCCGTCTGGGGTGACAAGGGCGCAGTGATCAAATGGCGTGTCTCAGCTGACCTGCTAAACACCACACGGGTGC
>JACRLO010000038.1 GCA_016235245.1 Nitrospirota bacterium
GCCCCCTAAAGGTCTGTGGTAGACTACCACGTTGATAGGCTGGAGGTGTAAGCGTAGTAATATGTTCAGCTGACCAGTACTAATTGACCGTGTGGCTTGACCCTTATTTCTCTTCCCTCCTGTTGTCAAAAAAACTTCTTGACAAACAACTGTTCTTTGATGTTATAATAGACTTTCTGGAAATTAAAGTTTCCGGTGGTATTGCCGGAGGGGTCACACCCGTTCCCATTCCGAACACGGAAGTTAAGCCCTCCATGGCCGATGATACTTGGATTGCAAGGTCCTGGGAAAGTAGGTAGCTGCCGGATTATTCATGAAAGGCCCCGAATTAAATTCGGGGCCTTTTTTTTTGCTCTGCGACATGGCTGCATGCTTATGGTGAAATGCCAGGGGAGGTTGACCGCATCAACCGTATGATCAGGGAGACCCGAAAGTTCTTTACCGGCTTCGGACAATTTCAAAACGCATCACCGTAAATCCGAAAAACAGATTGACGGATTATGCAGGATTTATCCGTCCTTACGTTGCTGATACAGCTGCGGTAATGATCTGCACTGCACAGACCTTCAGTTCCGGTATCTTTACCTGGGGATCGAGGGCATCGTTGGTGAGTACATTGGCAGCAGCCTCCCGGTAATGCATAGGGATGAAAACTGTTCCTTCCGACACCCTTGGGGTTGTCCGCGCCTTAATGGCAATCTCGCCTCTGCGTGACCGCACCTTGATAATATCTCCGTCGCTGATTCCAAGGTTCCTGCTGTCAAAGGGATTTATTTCCACATATGGTTCACCGGCATGAGACTCTATCGGCTCAACGCGCCGCGTCATGGAGCCGGAATGATACTGAAACAGATTGCGCCCTGTTGTCAGGACAAATGGATATTCTTTATCACAAACCTCTGCAGGCGGCTGATATGAAACAGGCACAAAGGGAACTTTGCCCTTAGGGAATCCCTCTTTATAAAGATAGGGTGTGCCTGGGTGGTCTGTTGCAGGGCAGGGCCAGCAGAGACCGCGCTTTTCAAGTCGTGCATAGGATATGCCGGCGATTGCAGGCCATAGCTTACGGTATTCGTCAAATATTTTTTCGGATGATTTTTCCATGTCAAGGCCGAGCCGTTTCGAAATCTCTGCAATGATCCATAAATCATCCTTTGCCTCGCCAGGCGGATTGACTGCCTTGCGTATCCTCTGGACTCTCCGTTCAGTATTGGTGAAGGTGCCATTTTTTTCGAACGAACAGCCCGCCGGCAGCACTACCTCTGCAAGCTTTGCCGTATCAGTCAAAAAAATGTCCTGGACTACCAGAAAATCGAGGCGTTCCAGCGCGTTGATCGTGTGATGCATGTTCGGGTCCGTGATGATCGGGTTTTCCCCCATGATGTACAGGGCCTTGAGGTTGCCTGCCGCAGCTTCATTCATCATCACGGTCGCCATCATGCCGACGTTGGGAGAAAGAGGAACTCCCCAGGCCTGTTCGAATTTTGTCCTGATCTCAGGATCATCGACTTTCTGATATCCCGGATAGACATTTGGCATGCAGGCTGCATCGGAGGAGCCCTGAACATTATTCTGGCCCCGCAGCGGATTGATGCCGGTGAATTCCCTGCCGATATTGCCGGTAAGGGAAACAAGATTGGCAAGGGCTGTTACATTGTCAGTGCCACAGGTATGCTGCGTGATCCCCATGGTGTAGAAGACCCCTGCTTTGCGCGATGCCCCATACACCCGGGCTGCCCTGATGATGTCATCCTTTGGGACGCCGGTGATCTTTTCGGCATAGTCAGGGGTAAAGGTCTCGATAGACTTTTTCCACGCAGCGAATCCTTCGGTTTTATCTTTTATAAATTCTTCGTTCTGAAGTCCTTCGCTCACGATAACATTTGCCATGCTGTTGAGGAGTGCAATATCAGAGCCCGGCCGTATCTGAAGGTGAATATCAGCGAACTTCACCATCGGGATTTTTCTCGGGTCTGCAACAATAATCTTTGCGCCGTTTCGATAGGCCTTGATCATGCGGTTTGCGATGACAGGGTGCGTTTCCTTGGTATTGGAGCCGATGATAAAGATCACCTCCATGCCTTCGATCTCCAGGATAGAGTTCGTCATTGCCCCTGAACCGAATATTTTGGCCAGACCGGCCACCGTGGGGGAGTGTCAAAGTCGGGCGCAGTGATCTACGTTATTGGTGCCGATGCCTGCCCTGATGAGTTTCTGGAATGCATAGTTCTCCTCATTGGTGCAGCGTGCAGAGGAAAGGCCTGCAATGGCATCAGCGCCGTGCTCTGCCTTTATTTCTGAGAGCCGCTTTGCAACGTGATCAAGGGCCTCGGGCCATGAGGCCTCTTCGAAGACGCCGTGCCTCTTTATCAGCGGCTGGGTCAGACGCTCCGGGCTGTTCACAAACCGGTATCCGAACCTCCCCTTGACGCAGAGCCAGCCTTCGTTCCATGTCGCCGCTTTTGCGGTAATTTTAAGGATCTCGTTATCTTTGACATGTGCCGTGATATTGCAGCCGGTGCCGCAATACGGGCAGACTGTATCCACTTCTGCCTGATGGTCTTTCCTGCCTTTATTCTTCCAGAGCCTGCCGGTGAGCGCCCCGGTAGGGCAGACGCTGACGCACTGGCCGCAGAACTCGCAGTCGAGATCCTGCTCATAGCTCGTACATATCTTGGAATTAAAACCGCGGTACCCAAAGTCGATTGCCTCAACACCCTGAATTTCATCACAGACCTTTACGCACCGGCCGCAGAGGATGCATTTTTCGAGGTCCCTTTCTATGAACGGGTTGCCGTCGCGCTTGGCATACACTCTTCTCTCTCCCTGATAGCGGTTCTCTCTGATGCCGTACTCATAGGCAAGATTCTGAAGTGTGCAGTCGCCTGCTTTTTCGCAGATCATGCAGTCATTGGGGTGGTCAGAGAGGATAAGTTCCAGAACAGTCTTTCTCAATTCCTGCAGGTTTGGACTTGAGGTCGTAATCTCCATGCCATTGTTCACGACAGTGGTGCATGAGGTGACCGGTTTCGGCATGCCTTTTACTTCGACGATGCAGAGCCTGCAGCCGCCAAAGGGCGTAAGCTTGGGATGATGGCAGAGTGTCGGTATGGGAATGTTGAGGAGCTTTGCTGCCTGCAGTATCGTGGCAGAGTCAGCCACTTCAATCGTTTTGCCATCAATCGTGATCCTTGCCATATGCTTAATCCCTTCCTACAGACTTGAACTTGCACGCCTCGAAGCAGGCGCCGCATCTGACGCATTTTGCCGGGTCTATCCTGTGGGGCTGTTTCTTTTCTCCGGTGATCGCTCCTGCAGGGCATGCCCTGAGGCAGGCGCCGCACCCTTTGCATGCAGCTTCAATGACGCAATAGGTTATCAGGTCCTTGCAGTCCTTTGCAGGACATTTTTTATCCCGGATATGGGCTGCGAACTCATCCCTGAAATATTTCAGCGTGCTCAGCACGGGATTGGGGGCAGTCTGTCCGAGGCCGCAGAGCGCGGTGACCTTGATGCTGTTGCTCAGGGTCTCAAGCAGTTCAAGGTCGCTCTCCTTGCCTTGCCCTTTGGTTATCCGCTCCATGATCTCGAGAAGCCGCTTGGTGCCAATCCTGCATGGAACGCACTTGCCGCAGGATTCTTCCTGGGTGAACTGGATAAAGTACTTTGCCATATTCACCATGCAGTTGTCTTCGTCAAGGACTATCATTCCTCCTGAGCCGACGATTGACCCGACCCTGGCGAGCGATTCATAATCGACATTGATATCAAGCATATGAGCAGGAATGCAGCCGCCTGAGGGGCCGCCTGTCTGGACTGCCTTCAGCTTCTTGCCTCCTTCGATGCCTCCGCCGATATCCTCGATGATCTCCCGCAGCGTGATCCCCATCGGCACTTCGATCAGTCCCGGGTTTTTGATCTTGCCGGTCAGGGCAAAGACCTTTGTCCCTCTCGAGCGTTCTGTTCCATGTGACGCGTACCACCGATAGCCCCTTCTCATGATATAGGGAACATTGGCGAGGGTTTCGACGTTATTGATGACCGTAGGACGCTGCCACAATCCCTTGTTGACCGGGAACGGCGGCTTGGCTCTGGGCATGCCGCGCTGGCCTTCGATCGAGGCTATGAGCGCTGTCTCTTCGCCGCAGACAAATGCACCTGCACCGAGTTTGACCTGTATGTCAAAGTCAAAGGTTGTCCCAAAGATGTTCTTGCCGAGGAAGTGGCGTCGTCTTGCCCTGTCTATGGCGAGCCTCAGACGCTCGACTGCCAGGGGATATTCAGCCCGGATATAGACGTACCCGTGATGGGCGCCGATGGCATAGGCCGCAATGATCATCCCCTCAATGACCGCATGGGGATTTCCCTCAATGACCGCGCGGTCCATAAATGCACCGGGGTCGCCCTCATCAGCATTGCAGACGATATATTTAATATCGCCGCGGGCCTTGCGTCCCAGTTCCCACTTGAGCCCGGTAGGGAATCCTGCGCCGCCGCGGCCTCTCAGTCCCGATGCCTTGATCTCCTCGATAACTTCATCCGGCAGCCACTCAGTCAGCACGTCACGGGCAGTCCCGTATCCTCCGACTGCATGATAGTCATCAGGGTCCTCAGGATCAATCTTCCCGCAGTCAGATAGAACGATTTTGACCTGCTTGTGATGAAAGTTCTCGTAGTCTCTGCCGACCCGCCATTCGGCGACAGGGGTTTTGCCGATAAGATGCTCCTGGACAATTCTCGGAACCATGTCGGGCTTGATGAACTGGTAGGTGGTTATTGTGCCGTCTGTCAGAACATCGACAAGCACATCTTTGGCACAGAGCCCACGGCAGCCGACACGATGGGCCAAACAATGCTCTTTGACCACTGCCGGAAGCGCTGCGGCCTCAAGCTCAGTACGAAATGCCTGCAGGACTTCGGCACCCCCGGATGCCATACCGCCCGTACCCATGCAGACATTTATAACGGTCTTATTTTTCGTCATAGGAGGGGGCTTTCAGTGCACGGAGTTCCTTCAGGATCTTGTCTGTGACTGCTTTGCCGTGGACCTTTTTGTCCACAATGAGAACCGGTGCAATACTGCAGGCCCCAACGCAGTTTACCTGCTCGAGGGTGAACTCACTGTCTTGTGTGGTGTCTTCGCCCGGTTCAAGTTTCAGCTCGAGCCTGAGGCTGTTGAGGATGCGGTCTGACCCGCGGACATGACAGGCGGTTCCGCAACAGGCAGTTATCTTATGCCTGCCTGGCGGCCTCATGCGGAACTGGGCATAAAAGGTTACAACTCCGAAGAAGCGGCTTGGCGCAATGCCGAGGGTCTGGGAGAAGTAGTCTATTGCCTCTCTTGGTATGTACCCGAAGACTTCCTGCGTATCCTGCAGAAGAGAGACCACATTCCCCTCGTTCTGCCGGTATTGCTGCGCTATGGTTTTAAATGTTTCTATCATAAGGTTATTTTATAAGCCTATGATAAGTTATCATAAAGTCCCGCTTTTTTTCCATACGAATATATCAGTTGGCAGACCGTGCAGAAAAGATCAAATAAGGCGGCTGGAGTTTTCAACGGAAGAGTATTACAGGCAGGGCCGGGAAATGTTCCGGCCCTGCTCAGTATGACCAGAAGGCTTTTTAATATCCTGCGATATAATCCTTGAGATAGTGGATCTCGGTGGTCATTTTGTGGACCTGGGACAGAACGATATCCCTGATCGAGAGCATGCCGATCACTTTTCCTTTGTCAACAACAGGGAGATGGCGGATGTTCTTTTCGACCATGACAGCCATGACGCTGTTGAGGTCGTCGCTGAGTTCTGCGACCATGAGATTTTTTGTCATGTTTTCGCTTACCGGGATATCGTGGAACCTTCTGTCACGCTTGCCGATGTAGCAGCGGACGACATCGCGCTCCGTGAAGATCCCTGCAGTGCCGTCTTTTTCGGTAATGATGATCGCGCTGATCTTTTTGCTGTCCATAAACCGGATCGCATCCTCCACGCTGCTAGATGCGTCCATCGAAAAGACCTCTTTCCCCTTTGTCTCGAGCAGTTCCTTGACTTTCATTTTCCTATCCTCCTTGGGTTTAATACGGTCGCCCGGGACACCCCCAGGGACTGTGCAGATTTTCTGTCCTAATAATTCACCAGTGCCTTCAGGAATTTCTCATTCATGCGCCGTACATTGAGGGCCGAGACGATCGCAATATTTTTTATGATCTTAAGCATGATCTGAGGCTGTGTTTTTTCCAGTTCTTCATATGCCTCCTTGGGAAACAGGATAAGCTCTGCATGATCGAGAGCCCTCGCGTCCGTAGCGTGGTCTGATTTTTCAAGGGTGGCTATCTCACCGAGGAAGTTCCCGGGGCTCAGGATTACAAGCGGCTGCTTCCATCCGTCTGTTGTGGTCTTGGATATCTCTATCCTTCCGCTCCTGATCATATGTATGCCTTTGCATATGCCCTTCTCCCGGAAGACATGCTCGTCCTTGAGAAGTCTAATCATGGATACCATAGGCCGGAGTATTTCAAGCTCCGAATTATCGAGACCTTCCAGCAATACCTGAGGCATTAACTCCTGCACTGACATCATCTTATTCTCCTTCCCTGACAGGTTCTACCCTGACCGCGGTGATCTTGAATCCGGGTGTTTTTGAAATCGAGTCGATACGGGTATCGCTCGTCAGCATGTTTACGGCAGCCTCGGCATAATGCATGGGAATGAAGACAGTTCCCGGGCTTACCCGGTCCGTGATTCTGGCCTTTATCACAATACTCCCCTGTGAAGATGAGACTTTTGAGCGCCCGTTATCGCCGATCGAGAGCCGTACTGCATCATCGGGATGTATTTCAATATACGCCTCTCCTGCATGGTTTTCAAGAGGCTGAACCCTGCGCGTCATGGAGCCGAAGTGATACTGAAAAAGATTTCTTCCCGTATTGAGGATGAAGGGATACTCCGGGTCAATCCGTTCTTTCTGCGTTTCAAAGGCTGCAGGGGTGAAGATTGCCCTTCCCCGGGGAAATCCGCCTTTATAGAGATACTCGGTTCCCGGATGGTTCTTGGTAGGGCAGGGCCACTGTATGCCCCGCGATTCGATCCTTGTATAGCTAATGCCCTCAAGCGCCGGCCAGAGACTGCCGAGTTCCTCAAACACGCCCTCAGGAGAACTGCAATTCATTTCATATCCCATTCTTCGGGAAAGTTCTGCAATGACCCAGGAATCGTCCCTTGCCTGCCCCGGTGCTGCGAGTGCCTTTCTTACCCGCTGCACCCTTCTTTCCGTATTGATAAAGGTGCCGTATTTTTCAGCAAAACAGGAAGAGGGGAAGACCACGTCTGCGAGCCTGCCTGTCTCTGTCAGAAAGATGTCCTGAACAATAAGCAGTTCGAGCGCCTCAAACCCTTTCTTTGTATGGCTGACATTGGCATCGCCAAGCACAGGGTTTTCACCCATCACATACGCAGCCCTGATGCTGCCTTCGATGGCCCTGTGCGGGATTTCGGAAGCGGCAATACCAGGTGCGGCTGAAAGCGGCCTTCCCCATGTTTCCTCAAACTTCTCCTGAATTTCGGAGATGCCGACCCTCTGATACCCGGGAAATACATTCGGCAGACAGCCTGCATCGCAGGCGCCCTGCACGTTGTTCTGGCCGCGCAGTGCATTAATACCCGTGAACTCCCTGCCGATATTTCCTGTCAGAAGTGCAAGGTTTGCGATCGCGTTTACATTTGCTGTCCCGTTTACATGCTGTGTAATACCCATCCCGTAATAGATTGCAGCCTTCCTTGATCCGCCATAGAGCCGTGCTGCCTCTATGATCTTTTCTCTGGGCACTCCGGTGATCTTTTCTCCGGCCTCAGGCGTGAACTCCTCTACGCTCTTCTTCCAGACGTCAAATTGACGGGTCTGGGCCTCGATGAAGTCGCTGTTGTGCAGCCCCTCTGCAAGAATAACATGGCTGATACTGTTGAGGAGCGCGATGTCAGTTCCGGGCCTCTGCCTGAGCCATATCCCGGCAAAGCGGCACATGGCCAACTTCCGCGGGTCAGCGACAATGATCTTCGCTCCTCTTCTGTGCGCCCTGATCATGGCGTTTGCTATGACCGGGTGGGCTTCCTTGGTGTTTGACCCGATGATGAAGATCACTTCGTTGCCTTCGATTTCGCGGATCGAATTGGTCATTGCCCCAGAACCGAAGATGGTGGCCAGACTGGCCACCGTGGCGGCGTGTCAAAGCCGGGCGCAGTGGTCGACATTGTTCGTGCCGACTGCCGCGCGCATGAACTTCTGAAAAAGGTAATTCTCTTCAGTCGTGCAGCGCGCAGAAGAAAGCCCGGTAATGGCATCAGGACCATGCGCTTCTTTGATCTTTTTTAATCTATCTGCAGCATAATCCAGGGCCTCTTCCCATGACGCAGTCTGAAGCCTGCCGTCTTTTCTGATGAGCGGCTGCTTAAGTCTGTCAGGGCTTGATACAAAACTGTACCCGAACCTGCCTTTTACGCAGAGCAGCCCCTTGTTCACAACACTGTCCGGCCGTGAAGAGACCCTGATGATCTCATTGTTCTTCACGTGAAGCGTAATGCTGCAGCCGACGCCGCAGTACGAGCAGGTGGTGTCTACCTCCCGTATCTTCCAGTATCTTCCTTTGCCGATCCAGTCCCTGCCGACAAGGGCGCCGGTCGGACATGCCATAACGCACTGGCCGCAGAACTCGCAGTCGAGGTCCCGCTCAAACGGAGGGCATACCTTGGTGCCGAAGCCCTTGTATGCGAAATCGATCGCTCCTACGCCCTGGACCTCATCGCAGATCTTTACACACCGTCCGCAGAGGATGCACTTTTCCATGTCGCGCTCTATGAAACGGTTGCCGTCCTTCTTGTCATATATTCTTCGCTCCCCGCTGAAGAGGGGCTTCCTGATATTGTATGAATAGGCAAGCTCCTGCAGTTCACACTCGCCGGTCTTCTGACAGACCATGCAGTCGTAGGGGTGGTCGCTCAGGATCAGGTCAATGGTGTCCCTCCTGAGGTCTTCAATGTAGGGAGAATTCGTGATGACTTCCATATCCTTTTCGACCAGGGTGGTGCAGGACGTTACCGGGGTCCCATTCACCTCAACGATGCAGACCCTGCATGCGCCAGACTGGCTGATCATCGGGTGGTTGCAGAGCGCCGGGATATAGATGCCGATCTCCTTTGCTGCCTCGAGAATCGTTCTGCCTTTGGTGACATCAACGACCTGGCTGTTGATCCTGAGCCTGACGGTTTTCTCTATTTTTCTGTTCATACTCATTGTTTTCTGATCGCCTTGAACTTGCAGGCCTTATAACAGGCCCCGCACTTTATGCAGGCAGCCGCATCGATCCGGTGCGACTTCTTCACCTCTCCGGAGACAGCCCCTGCAGGGCAGACCTTTTTGCAGAGCGTGCAGCCCTTGCATTTGTCTTCAAGAATAGAAAACGTTATCAGCGCGGTGCAGACGCCGGCAGGACATCTCTTCTCTTTAATATGCGCCAGGTACTCGTCGCGGAAATGGTTCAGCCCGGTGATGAACGGGTTCGAAGCGCTCCTGCCGAGGCCGCAGAGAGATGAGGTCTTCATCAGGCCGCTTAACCGTTCCAGTGTTGCAAGATCGTTATATTCAGCCATGCCTTCGGTGATCTTTGTGAGCAGTTCAAGCATTCTTTTTGTGCCGATCCTGCAGGGTGGACATTTGCCACAGGATTCCCTTTGCAGAAATTCCATAAAGAACTTTGTGATCGAGACGATGCAGTCGTCTTCGTTGAAGACAACCATGCCGCCCGAGCCGACGATGCTTCCGATCTTCGAGAGATTTTCGTAGTCAAGTCCAATGTCGAGCATCGCGGCAGGGATAAGGCCGCCTGAAGGGCCGCCGACCTGTACTGCCTTCAGTGCCCGCTCACCTTCCATGCCGCCGCCGATGCCATACACAATATCCCGGAACGGCATGCCCATTGGGATCTCGACCAGTCCGACATTCTTCACCTTGCCCGACAGGGTAAAGACCTTCGTGCCGGTGCTCTCTTTTGTCCCGATGGACGAGAACCAGCGCGCACCTTTGCCGATGATAAGCGGAATGTTCGAAAAGGTCTCGGCATTATTGATAACCGTCGGTTTTCCCCAGAGCCCTTTCTGCACAGGGAAGGGCGGTCTGACCCTCGGCATGGCCCTCTTGCCCTCGATCGATTCCATCAGCGCGGTCTCCTCGCCGCAGATGAAGGCCTCTGTCCCGAAACTGAACTCAATATCAAAACTGAAATCCGTGCCGAAGATGTTCCTGCCGATGAACCCCTTATCCTTTGCCTGGGCAATCGCACGCCTGAGCCGTTCAACAGACAGATGGTACCGCTCCCGTATATAGATGAACCCTTTTTCCGACCCGATCGCGTAGCCGCCGATCAGGAGGCCTTCAATAATGGCGTGCGGGTTGCCTTCAGCCAGCGGCCTGTTCACCTCGCCCACATTGCAGATGATGTATTTCGTCTGATCAGGCTGGGCCTTGCAGATCTCCCATTTTGTGCCTGTCGAGAAGCCGCTTCCGCCTCTTCCCCTGAGCCCTGACTGGATGACCTTCTTTATCACTTCATCACGCCTCATCTTCGAGATCGCCTTTTGTGCGGCCCGGTAACCCTTCATGCCGAGGTAGTCATCAATGCTCTCCGGGTCTATCTCGCCGCACGGACCGAGTACAATCTTATGCTGTCTGCTCTGAAAGGATTCGTAATCTTCTTTGGTGAGCCATTCGGCAACAGGTGTCCCTTCAAGGATATGTTCGGTTACAATCCGCTCGACCATGGTCGGCTTGACAGACTGATAGGTAACCTTCTGGTTGTTCATGATGACGTCGACGAGCACGTCCTTGGAACAGAAGCCTCTGCAGCCGACTCCCGTATAGCTGCACTTCTTATTGATCTGCGCTTCAATGCCGTTCAGTTGAATAAGCTTCTGAAAAATACTCAGAACGTCTGCGCCCCCGGATGCTTTTCCTGAAGTGCCGAGACAGACCTTTATCGCAATTGTTTGTGGTTCAGTCATATTCAAAGCCTGTATATTCGCCTTCCTGTTCGAAGCCTTTCACCAGTTTCACCACCTGTTCCGCATCCATGTTGCCATATACCTGATTATTCAGGATAGCAACAGGAGCAATGCTGCAGGCCCCGATACAGGTGGCATTCTGGACGGTAAAGGAGAGGTCCCCGGTGGTGTCTTCTCCTTTGCCGAGACTGAGCGCTGATCTGACTTTTTCAAGGATTTTATCCGCGCCTTTTATGTGGCAGGCAGCACCGCAACATACGGTTATGGTGTTTTTGCCGGTCGGTTTAAGATGGAACTGGGAATAGAAGGTGGCTATGCCGAAGAATCTGCTTTCCGGGATATCGAGCTTTTTGGAAAACCAGCCGACTGCTTCCTCGGGAAGATAGCCGAATGCCGCCTCTGTCTGCTGAAGCAGCGTAATAAGGGTACCCTTCGACTTCATATGAGTGTCGAGAATGGCTTTGAGTTTATGTTCCATGATCATGATTAACTTGATATTTCGGCCTTCCGGCGTCAGAAGGTCCTGTAAGCGCACGAATTATTATACCTGCTGCAGTTCCCCGTCAGTTATTTAAAATTGCAATACGATTATTTGCATTGCAGGCAGAGGCCTGCGGTGCCGTTTATTCCAAAATGCTCCCGCAATATTTTATACTGGTACCCGGACATGAAAAAAATAGGCGGCGACATCAGTCTCATGCCCCTGCCGGACCTGCTGCAATGGGCAGAGACAAGCAAAAAATCAGGCACGCTCTCTGTCACATTCCAGGGTGCGAGCAAGGCCTTCTATCTTCAGGACGGGAAAATGATCTTCATTTCGTCCCAGAAAGAAGGGGAGCGCCTTGGGGAATTCTTTATGAAAAGCGGCCGTCTTGCGCCGGGACAGATTGAACAGGGTCTCCGGGAGAGCCAGCGTCTCGGGTGTCCGTTTACCGGGTATCTGATCGATCAGGGGATCATTGATAAGCAAACACTGGAACAGACTCTCCAGAACCTTGCTGAAACAGCTTTTTCGGATACCCTGACCTGGGAGGGCGGTTTGTTTGAGTTTTCGGATACCATTCCACCGCTTATTCTTGACGGTCCGATTAAGCTCAATACTTCATTTGTCGTCTTTCAGTCGGTCAAAATATTTGATGAGACTCGCAGGGATAAGGTCGGAGAAGGACCGACGGTTGGCGATATCATAAAGCAGATCGCAAATAATATCGCGCAGGGAAACATTGAGCTCCCCCCCGTGCCTGATATCATGACGAAGCTTAACGCTGCCATGACAAAGGACGATATCTCTGTCCATGACATTGTAAAAATTCTGATGGCCGACCAGATACTCACATCAAAAATCCTCCGGGTGGTAAATTCGGCCTTTTACAGCCCTTCACGCGAGATAACATCGCTTCAGCAGGCCATTATTTTTATGGGCCTTAAGTCGGTTCTGAGCATTGTGACGGTGCATACCCTCAGCAGCATCAGCCCCGCCGCTGCAGACGAGGTGAAGGAGATCCTGCGGCATAGTCTGCTCTGCGCATTTGTTGCCAAAAAGATAGCCATTGCCCTGCGGCTGGATCCTGAGGAGGCGTTTGTCTGCGGCCTGCTCCATGACATCGGCAAGACCGTTATCCTTAACCTGCTAACAGACAAGAAAGTGACTGACGAGGTTAAGCGGGAGCTTCTCAGGGGATATCATCCGCATGTGGGATATATACTCGGCAGCAGATGGCATTTCTCGGAAGTGATCAAAAACACCATCAAATATCACCATGCCCCGCAGGAAGCTCCTGCAAACAAGAAGCTGATCGAAACGGTCTATGTGGCCAATGTCATTGCCAACGGGCAGGATGTTATGGATACGGTGCATAACTGCAGCAACCTTGATTTTGACAAGATCAACGAGATCCTGAGCGACATTGACAATATCAAAGATTCAGTCATCGCGATCATCTGAATGGACGCCGCTATCGCCGCTCTATAGCGGGAGACCCTTGTGCCTATGCGCATAGAAGCCGCAGACACCCCGATGCAGCCTCAAGCAAAAGCAGCCGGTGGAAGATGAAATCCGGAGAATAAGTTATGGCTTGTGAATTACGGTAAAATCGCTGACCCACCGATGGAACGGTACCACCATATAAAGGAAAAACAACTATGACAAGAAGTAAATCTGCAGTTTCATCAACCACCACGTCGAATCCCGGGAAGGGCGACTGCCAGTCCCACCGCAGCGGGCTGACCCCCCGGGCGTTGCTGGATTGGATGGGGCGGCTTCGCTGGTGGATGCTGCTCGGCGTTTTTGCGGTACTCGCCGAGATTGCGACCGCAGCCATAAGTGCCATCCAGATCTGGATCTGGTGGAGGGCGCCGTTGTTCGACTTGTTCCTCCTCGGCTTTGTGGACGCCGGGCTGGTCTCCCTGATCGTGGGCGGCGCGTTCGTGATCGTCCTCGATGAACTGCGCATAAATGAACGCCGCGCCCGCGAGCGGCAGGAAGAATTGGTGAACGAACTGCGCACTGCGTCCGTGACAATCAAGACTCTGCGGGGCATTATTCCGATCTGCGCATCGTGCAAGAAAATCCGGGACGATGCCGGCTACTGGCATATGGTGGAGAAATATATCCAAGACCACTCTGATGCCCAGTTCAGCCATGGAATTTGCCCTGCCTGTGTAAAAAAAATTTATCCTGAATATTACGATAAGATTCCCAATAATGAAGAAAAAGAATAACATGGCAAAAGAGGGATGCGGCAAACTATGCTGCTGTACGGCAGCGCAGCGCTCAGAACTTCCTGAAGAGCGGGACGTGTTCCTTTTTCTTTTTTGTTTTCTTTGCGGAAGGACAGGTTAACGACTTGCATAGGCTGCACCGGGTCTCGCTGCAGCCCTGGCAGAAATCGCAGTCAGGACAGGGGTTCTTCTTCTGCAGCAGCACGATCTTCTTCTCCATATCCTTATTATAAGCCGCGCCGGACCTGTGGTAAAGAAACCCGGACCTATCTGCGTTCTGTATCCACCTGTTCGGTCAAAAGCCGCCTGTAGTAGAAGTTTTGGCCATACAGTACGCTGACAGGATTATGACCGGTGACGCGGTCCTTGGTGATCAGGGTAGTGACCGGTGCATCAGAGTATTTGGTGAAGAGCATGTCATGGCCGACGCAGAGGCCGACGATGATATTCATATCTGTCCCTGCCTCGTTCAGGAGCCGTGCCTGGGCAATGGGGTTACAGGCAGGTTCGAAGGTCGATGGCCGCACTTTGTCCTCTTCCGTAATGCCGAGTTCGAGTTTGTCAATGCTCCCGCTTTTGCAGCAGACTGAAAGCGGCGTAAAGCCCTGGGCGGAAAGGATGCGGCTGAGGCGCTCAGTTTCATCGAGCAGACCGATGCAGGTGGCGATGCCTATTTTCTTGTATCCCATGAGTTTTGCGAAGGCAATGGTATCTTCGACCCGGGTCCAGCGGGCGCGTATCGCGGTGCTTCCTGGCTGATGTTCGTAGCAGAGGCCTTCGACCCGGGTAGCGATCTGGGCCATCTTTGCATCGGTGCTGTCCCCTTTGTAACGATTGAAGCTCTCCTGAATGAGGTCCATATGTTCCTGCGAGGGACAGTACCCCGGCTTCGATGGTTTTTCGTCGGGATTGGCGCTCCAACAGTTCGTCTTCCCGTTTTTCTGCCAGACAGCGCCGCAGCTGCTGCAACTGAATTTTGTCATCCTGAGTATCTCCTTTTTTTGTCTGCCATTTCTGAACAGTGCTTATGCCAAGGGCCTACGTTTTTGCGGACCGCTGCTTAATGACTTCAACCCCTTCGTTTGCTCTTTTATGGGCAGGGTAAATCCGCAGCGCTTTATCGAAGAGTCCCTTTGCACGAACAGGACAGTTAAGTGCGAGGTATATATGGCCTGTCTCCGCAAGGATGTCGGGGATATTCGGGGAGATCTCAAGCGCCCTGTTCAGCGACTGCAGCGCTTCTTTTTGTCTGCCGGTTTTTGCAAAACATAATCCGTAATAATAATGGTATTCAGAGGGGGCACTGTCGAAATAAATAGCAGTTGCAAAGAGGTGAGCAGCCTCCTGAAATTTTCCCTTCCTGAATTCTGACTTCCCCTCGTCGAAGTTGCCGCGGGCAATATCCGACTTTGCAGTCTCTCCGGTTCCGGTATCTGCAGCCGGCCTGAAGCGTTCTCCCTGCGGTGTCTCCTCTGCCGCAGATACGGGTGTCCTTTCAGGGGGCGTTACAACATCGGGGACTCTTATCGGGATGGCCGAATCATACTTCCTTCTCTTTTCATTATCCTTCAGCGTCAGGTATGCCCTGGTGACACTGTTAAAAATAGTAAGCAGTTTCCCTTTGACGTCCTCGGGCAGGCTGAAATGCCGGTCAGGATGATATTCCCTGGCAGCCCTGTAATAGGCCTTCTTTATCTCTTCTGCCGAAGCGCTTGTATCTATGCCGAGAATTTCATAATGATTCAACTGCCGGAATTTCAAATCCGTTTCATCGATCTTGTCGATAAGGCCTCCGAAGCTGTCGTCGACAGGGCTGCAGACTTCATCGGGCGCTACGTCCTGGGGAGGGTCTTCCGTGTCTTTTATCTCGAGAATCCTTGCCTCGACAAGGGCATAGAGGCTCTTCATGGCCTGTATTTTATCCATCGAAGAGAGCTTGATAATATCCTTTACTGTTGTCCTGCCGTTGACAAAGGAAAGAAGCATTCTGTCGCTGCTCTCCAGCCGAATCTCCTGGAAAAGATTGAGTGGCGTAGGCGAAAAATCGACCGTTCTGTCAAGAAGATACCTGGCCACCAGCTCCTCATCAGCCGTTTTTTTCAGCTCCCGGTATATTATGTCCGCAGCAGATATCCTCAGGGTCACGGCCATTCCGGACGGAAGCGGTCCTTCCCGGAATTCAATATCAGCCTGCTTTAATGCAAAGAGGCTTTCGATGATATTGTTTGCCTGAATCGCGAGCACGGTGGTCAGGTCGGCAGGCTTCAGGAAGCCGGAATCAACGAGAATGAATACATAGCGCTCGTTCGTCTTTTTCCTGCGTTCGTCTGCCTGGTCATACTGCGTTTGTGTAATGTTACCCTCTTTGAGAAGGATATCACCTAATCGGTGCTCATCGAGATTAGAAGTAGCAAATATCATATTGCCATTTTTTATATGGATCTCTCTGATTGCCCTGCCATGCCGGATCTGAAGGACGCCGGTCTTCAGCGTCCTCTGGAGACCGATGAGAATGTCCGAGAGTCTGTAAAGCGAGAGATTGCCGTTAAGCGGTCCCAGTCTGTCGATGCCTGCCCTGACTGTCTGTGCATGCTGAGATGCCCATATCACCTCCCCCTGCTGTCTGATGCCGAGTTCAGGGATATCGAGGTCTAGTATGTCCCCGCGGTTCAGAAGAGGGGAGTTTTCGATGATTACGCCGACACTGTTGAGCGAGTAGTCTACCGTCCTTGCAGCATAGGAGATCCCTCCATGTCTGAGCGTGAAAGCAGCGCCTGAAGAGTATCTTCTGAAAACTCTTATATCTATGTCTGTATTTTTCATTACCCGGTCTGCGCTAAACGTATTTGTCTTAAATATGTTACACAATTATCAAGTCAACGTAACAGGTTTTTGCGCTATGACGTCCCAATCCGGCTTCGGCCTTTCCCGCCATGTTACAATTATCCATGCATAATAAACGAAGTGATTCCTGATCATGCAGATCCCTCCTTATCTGCTGAATGAACATTATGACGACCGCTACTTTGATGTGGTCAATGCCATCGAAGAAGCGAAGCATATTTTTTTTCTTGGCTGCGGCCTCATGGATATCTTTTCTGGCATGGGACCGGGGAGGAAAGAGTTCGTCATCGGTGAAACAGGGTTCGGCGCCGGCCGCCTGGTTATTGCGCTTCTGGATTTTCTGGACAGATGCACTATCACCGATCTTTCAATAACCTATAATTCCGTCGAACTGCATCCGATCAGTTCTGAGAGGATGGTGTCAATTCTCAGCGGGTTCAGGCCACAGACAGGCCCGCTTATTGACCAGTTCGTTGAGGCCTATGACCATATCGATATTTCCAGACCGGGGTGGCACCAGATTCAGCTCCCCCGGCCGTTTGGCCGCCTGACCCTGAATCTCTGGATCGGGGAGGCCCTCGAAATGGTCCATGCACTCACCGCGCCCTGTGACGCATGGTTTTTGGATGGTCACGGTCCGAAGAAAAACCCGTCTATCTGGCGGCCCGAGCTTCTTCTGGCTATTGGAGAAAAGACATTGGCTGGCGGGACCTGTGCAACCTATACGGTTGCCGGAGCGGTGAGAAGGGGCCTCGGCGAGGCAGGCTTTTCGATCGAACAGCGCCCCGGATTTGGCGGCAAAAAATCAGTGCTCAAGGGGATAAAGCTGATCACTCAAAATCCGCGTAGATTTCACCAAAGTTGATGCCTGCGATGGTTGCTTTTTCGAACTTGCTGCGGATCGAGAGTTTTGCCTCCACAAGCCCCTGGCTGGGACTGCCGTTATGGATGGCTACTGAGGCCTCGATGAATGCGGCCAAAGAGTCTGCAGCCTTTACCAGCTCTCCGTCACGGGGATTGAACTGGTTGTCATTATAGCAATTATTGATATCGTCACTGGAGACCTTAAGCGTTTCACCATTTACGGTTACGATACTGTTAAATTCATCTTCCGTAAAGTTTCTGATGTCTGTATGCCACGCCTTTGGAATAAGGCTGTACACCTCCTGCTCCATCTGCTCTTTCTCATACTCCTTGATCAGATCGGAAAGTCCCTCAATCGACCGCTTTACCGGAGAGATAATGTCCCTGGTAAGCACTTCGGGCAGGTCATGAAACAGGCCGGTGAAATAATTGTTTACACATCGTTTTGAGCAGGCCCTATTCTCGAGCGAGAAGAAATACGAGAGGATAGCGACAAAGAGCGAGTGGCCCATGACCGAGGTTTTTGGCACACGGTGAAGGTTTGCCCAGCGTATCTGAAACCGCAGCTGTCCGCACATATCGAGAAAGTGCCTGTACCGCTCACTGCGGAAAAGCTGTCCCATGCCTTTGAGGTCGCCGTATTCGTTCTGTTTATCCTGGAGACGCTTTTTGATCGCCTCCATCTCAAAGCTCTGCGGATGGATCTTCTCAATGATGTCAAACTCCCACTTTGTCGCATAGTAATGCGCGGCATTCAGGATTCTTCGATTAATATTTTCGGCCTTGTCAGAGAAGTAATCCTGGAAGAGTAAGCAGAAATCTTTGCCGAGCGGGGAAAGCACCGGCTCAAGCTCCTGATATACCCACTCGTTCAGTTTACGGTATTTGAGCTTGTCTTCCTTGATCCGGTAGAAGATCGGAGGTTTCAGATCGGTAAGAACTATGCGCTGCAGGAGTTCGAATATCCCGCCTTCGATAATTTCGATCCAGCTGAAGTCAGGGTTGTTTTCTTCAAATTTCCCCAAGAAATAGGCTATAACCATTTTGTGTGCCTGCTTGTCGAGCTCAACGAATTCAACCGGCCGTACGCGGTCATTCCAGCGCTGAATGTAAGCGGCATCAAACAGTTTCAAAAGAAGTGATTTTCTGATCATGGAAAGAGCCCCCGTTGTTCTGATTGCTATTATACCTTATCAAAAAGGCTTTGGTGCCTGAAAAAGAGGGGAAAACGAGCAATAAAAAGGGCCCGATAAAGGGCCCTTTTTATTGCTCTGATTTTGGGTTGTCTTACTTCTTAGGAGCCTCAGCAGGAGCTGCAGGAGCAGCCGGTGCTGCAGCAGGAGCTGCAGGAGCCTCAGCAGGCTTCGGAGCTTCAGCCTTCGGAGCCTCGGGCTTCGGAGCCTCAGGCTTCTTCTGCTCACAGCCGATTGTGAGAGCAAGAGCAAGAACCATGAGAACTGAAAGTGCAAGTGCGAAGATCTTCTTCATAATGTAAAACACCTCCTTTCGTTAAAGAATGTTGTTCAAAATACCATAATTAAGGATATTTTTTACTAACGAAAATTTTATACGTTATCTGGATTTCTGTCAATATAAAATTGACATTTACATATGGAAGGATTTATAAACCATCTTGGATATCAGGATCCGGCAACCCTTCCTTGAGAATAACCCTATGACGGTATATAATCCAATTTATGAAAAAAGCCCTTACTATCGCCGGGTTTGACCCTTCGGGAGGCGCCGGCCTGCAGGCTGATCTGAAGGTTTTTCAGGTACTCGGGGTCTATGGTCTGTCTGCTGTGGCTGCTCTAACCGCCCAGAATACCCGGGGGGTGGATGGTGTGGAGCCGGTCAGCAGACAGTTCCTGAAAAAACAGCTCGAGCTGCTCCTGTCTGACCTTGTTCCTGATGCTGCGAAGATGGGTATGCTTTTGACGGAAGATAATGTGAGGGTTGTGGCACGCATTATCCGCAAATATTCTTTGAGAAATCTGGTGCTCGATCCGGTCATAATCTCATCTTCCGGCAAGAAACTTGCGCAGAGAAACGTGCCGGAGTTGCTGAGGGATGAGATATTGCCTCTATGTCAGGTAATTACGCCGAATCTCCATGAGGCCTCTGTGCTGATCGGACTGAAGATCAGATCACAGGAGGAGATGAAGGAGGCCGCAGTCATCCTGAAAGACAGAGGTCCTGACATGGTCGTCATCACGGGAGGCCATCTGGAGAATCTTGCGGTCGACGTCATATATGATGGTTCATTTCACTATCTCACGGCAGAAAAGAGGCCGGGAGAATTTCATGGAACAGGCTGCACCTTCTCCGCAGCGATAACGGCTTATTTGGCACAGGGAAGCTCCAGGCTTGATGCGGTAAAAAAGGCCAAACGGTTTATGGGAAAGGCATTTCAGAAGACGATCGGAACAGGCAGAGGCATGAAACTCTTTGTGCTCTGATCTACATTCGGAGGAACTATGACGATGAAATTTCACCGGACTTTTTTTCTGTCTCTTCTGTTCTTATCGGCCTTATTGTGCATTTCGCATGCCGAAGACAGTAAACAGGCTGAACCGCCTCCACCTGTCGCAGCATTGAGAGAAACGGTCGAGCTATTTTCCCCGCAGGGAGAGGTGAAAAATATCAGACAGGTCTCTGTGCGCTTCTCTGAACAGATGGTGCCGTTTGGGGACCCGCTTAATAGGGAGCCCTTTGATATCCAGTGCACGGAAAAAGGGAAGGGCCGCTGGGCTGATGCAAGGAATTGGGTCTATGATTTTGAGAGAGATCTGCCTGCAGGTGTTGTCTGTGAATTTTCTCTCAAGTCTGATCTCAGGTCTCTCTCAGGCAAGACAGCCGCAGGCCGGCAGAAATATTCCTTCTCTACCGGAGGGCCGGCGATCCGTGAGGCTGTTCCCGGTGAAGGAAGTGAAAATATCAGCGAAGACCAGATCTTCATTGTAATGCTCGATGCCGAGGCCGTCGAAGAATCCATCGCCGCAAACGTCTTCTGTTCCATCGAAGGCATACAGGAAAAGGTCGGCGTACGGTTAATCCGGGGAGAAGAAAAAGAGAATATAGCAAAAGAACATTACCGGCTCAGGAAAGTGCCGCATGCTATGGTCCAGTGCATACAGAACTTCCCCAACCATGCGGTGGTAAAACTGATCTGGGGCAGGGGGGTTATGTCCCTTAGCGGGGTGAAGACAAGCGCTGAACAGGTGTTGACTTTCAGGACGCGTGATCCCTTTAAGGCTACTTTCAGGTGCAAAAGAGAAAATGCAAAAGCAAACTGCATACCCATACTGCCGTTGCAGCTTAACTTCTCCGCTCCAGTTTCCTGGGAAAGCGCAAAGAAGATCGTGCTGAAGGGGAAGGGTAAAACGTACAAGCCAGACAAAGCATCTTCGTATGGATATGGAGATGAAGATGCGGAAGAGGGGGGTGAGGGCCCGGCGCCGGAGCCGGTTGATGAGAATACCGTGTATGGTGTTGCCTTCAGGGGGCCATTTCCGGAGAACAGCTCTTTTTCTCTTGAACTGCCAAAGGATCTGAAGGACGATGCAGGCAGAAGGCTGGAGAATAAAGACCGTTTTCCTCTTGCCGTGAAGACCGATGCCTTTCCGCCTCTTGCAAAGTTCTCTGCCCGCTTCGGTATCATCGAACTCAATGGAGATGCAACCCTGCCTGTTACCCTGAGAAACCTCGAAAAAGAGGTTATGACGCGTATGGCGGCTGTTGACAAGCAGACCGAAAGCCCGGCCGAAGGCGATAAGAAGGGCGATACGGTCAAGGGCGTAAAAGGAAGGCTTCAGAAGCTCGCTGCGCTGAGGGAAGAAAAGATCATTGCGTGGCTTCGGAAAGTAGCGGCAGGCCGCAGGGAAGTGTCGATCCTGAAGTCAGAGCCTGGTGTCAGGGAATTTTCCCTGCCCAAGCCTGAGGGCGCAAAGGCATATGAAGTTGTCGGTATCCCTCTTAAGGACCCCGGTTTCTATGTCGTCGAGATGGAGAGCCGGATTCTCGGAGCGTCGCTGCTTGGACATCAGGCTCCTCTGTATGTCCCCACGATAGCGCTTGTAACGAATCTGTCTGCACATTTCAAATGGGGCAGGGAATCGTCCCTGGTATGGGTCACAACACTTGACAAGGCCATGCCGGTCAAGGGTGCGGATATTTCGATACGGGACTGCACCGGCAAAGAGCTCTGGAAGGGCAAGACTGACCCTAACGGGATTGCCGCAGTGAAGATGCAGCTGCCGTCGGAAAGCGAACTGCCGCGGTGCAACGGCAATATCAACCATAGTGAAGCCGCCTCAGCAATGCAGGGTATCGACAGCGGCCTCTTTGTATTTGCGAAGAACAAAGCTGATATGACCTTTGTTCACTCAAACTGGGATGAGGGTATTGAACACTGGCGGTTCAGCCTCCCTGCAGAGGATTATCGCGGTCCGGTAAAGGCTCATACGATATTTGACCGAAGTCTGCTCAGGGCAGGCGAGACGGTTCATATGAAGCATCTCATCCGCAAGCATGTCATGACCGGTTTTTCCCAGGTCGACGAACTGCCCAAGGCCCTGTTGATCCAGCACGACGGCAGCTCACAGCGGTATGAATTCCCGCTGAAGTGGGACACCCAGGGCATTGCCGAGACCGAATGGGAAATCCCGAAGGATGCGAAGCTCGGTGTGTATGAGGTCTATTTCCTGAAAAAGCTTTCTGAAAAGAAGAGCGAGAGGACAGCGGTCGGCGCGTATGAGGCGGGCGATGAGTCCTATTATGTTCCTGACGGTTGGGTCTCGGGTTCTTTCAGGGTTGAGGAATTCAGAGTGCCGCTGATGAGGGCGATCATACAACCGCCCAAGGAACCGCTCATCAGGGCAAAGCAGGCTGAACTCGACCTGTTCGTTTTCTATCTTTCTGGCGGAGGCGCCGGGGCCATGTCTGTCAAACTGCGCAGCCAGGTGCAGCGCAAATCCCTGAGCTTCCCTGACTATGAGGATTTTATCTTTGCCAACGGAGAGGTAAGGGAAGAGGTCCTGAGGAGAGGGCGTTACGAGGGTGCGGAAGAAGAAGCGCAGCGCAGCAGACCGAAGATTCAGACCAAAGAGCTTGTCCTTGAGAAGACCGGTAGTCTGAGGACAACGCTATCGGATCTGCCTGCCGTAACACAGCCCCACGACGTGCAGACAGAGCTTGAGTTCAGGGATCCCAACGGCGAGGTCCAGACCGTTTCGCAGAGGATACCACTCTGGCCGTCAGGGCTGAATATCGGGATCAAGCCCGATTCATGGGCAGCCTCAAAGGAGGCCTTCAAGTTCCACGTTGCCGTCCTAGACCTTGCAGGCAAGCCTCTGGCTGACCGCGTTGTGCAGGTCGATCTCTTTCAGAAGAAGTTCTTCTCCCACAGAAAGAGGCTGGTTGGAGGGTTCTATTCCTATGAGCATGTTTCAGAAACGAAAAAACTCAGACAGATTTGCGAGGGCAGGACAGATGCAAAGGGGCTTCTGATCTGCGAAGTGCAGTCGCCGGTGACCGGCAATGTCATCCTTCAGGCAAAGACCGCGGACGATGCGGGCAATGTTTCGGCTGCAAATAGAGAGGTCTGGATCGCGGGAAAGGGGCAATGGTGGTTCGATGTTTCTGACAACGACAGGATCGACCTGCTGCCCGAAAAGAAGCGGTATGAGCCGGGTGACACGGCAAAGTTCCAGGTGCGCATGCCGTTCAGGGAGGCGACCGCATTGGTTACGGTCGAGCGTGAAGGGGTTATCGATACGTATGTGAAGAAGCTTTCCGGCGCTTCCCCCGTGATCGAGGTGCCAATCAGGGACAACTATGCGCCGAATGTATTTGTTTCTGCACTCATCGTCAGGGGCAGGGTCTCCGGGCTGCAGCCCACTGCCATGGTAGATCTCGGCAAGCCTGCCTTTAAACTCGGCATAGCAGAGATTAACGTTGGCTGGAAGGCCCATGAGCTGAACGTTGCGGTTGTACCCGAGCGGGAGGTATATAAGGTAAGGGAAAAGGCGAGGGTTCGGATCAGGGTGAAGCGGGCAGACGGGAAGGCCATGCCGAAGAACAGTGAGGTCGCAATTGCAGCTGTTGATGAAGGGCTCCTTGAACTGATGCCGAACCAGAGCTGGAAGCTGCTCGACGCCATGATGGGCAGGCGCGGGTATGAGATACGCACAGCCACTGCTCAGATGCAGGTTGTGGGCAAGCGGCATTACGGCCTCAAGGCCCTGCCTCAGGGCGGCGGCGGAGGACGGCAGTCAACGCGGGAACTCTTTGAAACGCTGCTGCTCTGGAAGGGAAGGGTGAAGCTCAATGATAAGGGCGAGGCCTCAGTGGAGATACCGCTTAATGACTCGCTTAGCGGCTTCAGGATCGTTGCTGTTGCAAACAGCGGTAACGGACTTTTTGGGACCGGCCAGGCAGCCATTCGAACTACACAGGAAATCATGCTCCTCTCTGGTATCCCGCAGGTTGTCAGAGAAGGGGACCTCTTTAAGGCAGGGTTTACGGTCAGGAATGCCTCTGAGCGGAAGATGGAAATTGAGGTCAGCGGCATAATAAAGGGTCCTGAAGACAAGGCCCTGGAACCCATAACCGAGGGTCTCGCTGCAGGTGAGGCAAAGGATCTGGCCTGGGAGATCAAGGTCCCCATGGGTATTTCAGGTCTGAGCTATGCAGTATCGGCAAAAGAGAAGGGCGGGACTGCTGAAGACCGCATTAAGGTCAAACAAAAGGTTGCCGAGGCAGTTCCTGTCAGGATATTTCAGTCAACGCTTGCACAAATCGATACATCTCTTGATATGGATGTGCAGCGTCCAAAGGATGCAGTGGCCGGCAAGGGCGGGGTCACGGTTTCGCTCAAGCCTACCCTATCGAACGGCCTCGGCGGTGTTGCCTGGTACATGAAGCAATACCCATACACCTGCATGGAGCAGAAGACGTCAAAGGCTATTGCGCTCAGGGATGAGGAGCTCTGGAAAAAAGTCCTGGCCGAACTTCCGGCCCATCTTGATGGCGACGGCCTTGTGAAATATTTCCCAATCATGAGCCGCGGAAGCGACAGTCTTACCGCATACATGCTTGCCATATCCGATGAGGCAGGCTGGCCCATTCCGCAGGATGTGAGAGAAAGGATGGAGGAGGGGCTCAAGGGTTTTGTCGAAGGCCGCGTGATCAGATACTCGTCGCTGCCGACTGCTGACCTGTCAATACGCAAGCTTTCAGCGATCGAGGCCCTCTCAAGAGGAGGAAAAGCGGAACCGAAGATGCTCGGTTCGATCATGCTTGAACCTAACCTCTGGCCGACTTCGGCGGTGCTTGACTGGACGAACCTGCTTTTCAGGGTAAAGGATATTCCGGACCGTGAAAAGAGGCTGAAGGAGGCTGAGCAGATCATCAGGTCACGGCTGAATTTCCAGGGAACTGTCATGGGTTTTTCAACCGAGAACACGGACAACCTCTGGTGGCTTATGCTCTCTGCAGATGTCAATGCGGTGAAGAGCGTGCTTACGTTCCTTAACAGGGAGTCCTGGAAAGAGGATATGCCTAGGATGGTACGCGGCGCGTTGGGAAGACAGCACAGGGGATACTGGGGTCTGACAACTGCAAATGCCTGGGGTGTGCTTGCGATGGAGAAGTTCTCGAAGAAGTTCGAGGCAGTGGCGCCCACAGGTTCAACGTCAGCCATACTCGATCAGATTACGAAAAGGATCGACTGGACAGGTAATGACTCCGGTCAGAGCCTAAGGTTCAACTGGCCAAAGGATAAAGAGCTGTTGAGCGTGCGTCACGAGGGCAGGGGCAAGCCATGGGTCATGCTCCAGAGCCTTGCTGCCATCCCCCTTAAGGAGCCGGTGTCGAGCGGTTATAAGATCAAAAAATCGCTTCTGCCAATCGAGCAGAAGAATAAAGGAAAATGGTCAAAGGGCGATGTGATAAGGGTGCGGCTCGAGATTGAGGCCCAGGCAGACATGACCTGGGTCGTGGTTCAGGACCCGATCCCCTCAGGATCGAACATCCTCGGCACAGGGCTTGGAAGGGATTCGCAGATCATGACATCGGGAGAGAAGCGTGAGGGCTGGGTATGGCCTGCGTTTGAAGAGCGTTCGTTCGAGGCATTCAGGGCGTATTACGAGTTTGTGCCGAAAGGGTCATGGACTGTGGAATACACCGTGCGCTTGAACAACAGCGGTACATTCTCGCAGCCTGTAACACGCGCTGAAGCGCTGTATGCACCTGAGATGTTCGGCGAACTGCCGAATAAGAAGATCGAGGTGGGAGAGTAAGGATAAGATAGTTGTATTCGTCGGAGGGGGGGAACGGATGAAAAGCCCTGCAATGCGACATTATTTTACTATGAGAGCGATGAACGATAATTTTGTCAGAAAAGAAGTGCTGACACACACTGTTTTTTGTTATGTGAAGACTGCTTCGGTGTCGCAGGTAGTGCATTTTCGCCGTCTCTACCCCTCCTTATGAGGAAGATTGCTGTCATAATGATTCTTCTTGTCACAGGGGGCTACGCCTACGCCCTGCCGTCGTTTGAGGATGTAAAGAAGTCTTACAAGAAATCTGATGCAGTGCTGCTGGACAGGCACGGCGTTGTGATCCATGAGCTCAGGGTCGATGCAAAGGGCAGGAGGTTGCAGTGGACAGCCCTGAAAGAGATCTCTCCTTCGTTGATCAGGGCAGTGCTCCATACCGAAGACAAGCGCTTCTACGAGCATAGTGGCGTTGACTGGAAGGCTGCAGGCGCAGCAGCAATAAAGAACGTTTTCTCAACCGAGAAGCGCGGCGCAAGTACGATCACCATGCAGGTCGCTGCAATGCTCGACAAAGAGCTCAGGCCAAAGACAAAGAAGCGGAGCATGGCCCAGAAATGGGACCAGATGCAGGCTGCACGAGAGCTTGAAGCTGCATGGAAAAAGGACGAGATCCTCGATGCCTATCTTAATCTCGTCACCTTCAGGGGAGAACTCCAGGGCATTGCCTCTGCCTCAAGAGGGCTCTTTGAAAAAGATGCCAGCGGCCTTGATGAGCAGGAATCAGTGATCCTTGCTTCATTGATCAGGAGCCCGAATGCACCCCCGGATGTTGTTGCCAAACGTGCCTGCATTCTCTCTGAGTCCATGGATCAGAAAACGCAATGTGCTGATCTGAAGGCCTTTGCATCGAGGAGCCTTGCCGGCCCCTATGGCGTGAAGCAGAGGACCGGCCTTGCCCCGCAGGTTGCGCAGAAACTTTTGAAGACCGGCATGACTTCGGCCGCAACGACCCTTGATGCTGGTCTTCAGCGTTTTGCCTCGGACACGCTCAAGTATCATCTTGCTGCCGTAAAAAAGCAGAATGTGCATGACGGTGCCGTGCTTGTCGTCGATAACAAAACCGGAGATATACTCGCCTATGTTGCCAACAGCGGCGACCTTTCGAGCGCACGTCATGTGGACGGCATTGTCGCACGCAGACAGGCAGGTTCAACGCTCAAGCCTTTCTTGTATGGGCTTGCCTTTGACCGCCGCCTGCTGAACCCCTCGTCAGTGCTTGTTGACAGCCCGCTTGATGTCCCTACTGCCTTTGGCGTGTACAGACCTGAAAACTACGATAATGACTTTAAAGGGCCTGTTCAGGCACGTGATGCCCTTGCTTCGTCACTGAACGTGCCTGCGGTAAAGACGCTTACGCTGGTCGGGGTCGGGGCCTTTGTCTCCAAACTGGGGGAAGTTGGATTCGGCCGGCTCGAGTCTGAAGAGCATTACGGATTTTCGATCGCGCTCGGCACTGCCGATGTCACCCTGCATGAACTGGTGAATGCATACAGAACGCTTGCCAACCGCGGCGTATGGTCAGAACTGAAAATAACACCGGTTATGACCACGGTTAAGAAGCGGAGGGTCTATTCTGAAGAGGCTGCCTTTATTGTCTCTGATATTCTGTCTGACAGGGGGGCGCGCAGCATCACCTTTGGCCTTGAAAATCCACTTGCCACGAAATTCTGGACTGCGGTAAAGACCGGCACGTCCAAGGACATGCGTGACAATTGGTGTATCGGTTATTCTGAGAGATATACCGTTGGTGTGTGGGTCGGCAACTTTAATGGAGAACCGATGTGGAATGTCTCCGGCGTGACCGGCGCAGCACCTGTCTGGCGTGAGGTGATGGGGTACCTGCATGCAAAGGTCCCGAGCAGGCCCATGAAACTGCCGAAAGATATGGTCCTGCAGGCAAAAGATGGGATGATGCCTGATCTGCTGAAAAGGGAACTCGCTGTCAAAGACCCTGAACCATCTGCTCATGCAGGGACGTCTTCGTCCATGCAGAGGATCACCTATCCAGCCCAGGGCATGATCATTGCCCTTGACCCTGATATACCGGGAGACCGGCAGCGGGTCTTTTTTGAAGCAGATGCAGCCAGCCATCTTCTGCGCTGGAGACTGAACAGCACTGAGATCGGCAGGGCATCGGAAAGTATATCGTGGAAACCTCTGCCAGGAACATATACAATATCACTGATCGACGCGAATGATGCGGTGATCGATTCTGTCAAATTTTATGTAAAAGGCAACTAAGGCATGTCCAGGACCAAAACCTTCTATCAGTGCCAATCCTGCGGGTATGGCAGCCCCAAGTGGCTCGGCAAATGCCCTGACTGCAGTGCATGGAACAGCTTCGTGGAAGAACGGGAAGCCCCGTCCGGCCGTAAGGGTTCTCTGCAGCCTTCGATGAAGACCGAGCCGGTTTTGTTGCAGGAAATAGAGGGCATATCCGAGAAGAGGACCTCTACCGGCATACTGGAGTTCGACAGGGTATTGGGCGGCGGCGTTGTAGCAGGCTCCGTGATCCTCGTGGGCGGCGACCCCGGCATCGGCAAATCAACGCTCCTGCTTCAGGCATTTTCCGGTCTTTCCAGAAAGACCGGAAAGCTCCTCTACGTCTCGGGCGAGGAATCACCGCAGCAGATTAAGATGCGCGCCGAGAGGCTCTCGGTGGATGCGGAGAATATCATATTGCTGCCCGAGACATCGCTTGAAGGTATTCTGGATGCGGCAAAGAAGATAAAACCTGATGCCATGGTGGTGGATTCCATCCAGACCGTCTTTACGCAGGAACTCATGTCTGCGCCCGGTTCGGTAGGGCAGGTGAGGGAATGCGCTGCAAAGCTTATGCTCCATGCAAAACGATCCCATCTGCCGGTCTTCCTTGTCGGTCATGTCACGAAAGAAGGCACGATTGCAGGACCGCGTGTGCTTGAGCATATTGTGGACACGGTGCTTTATTTCGAAGGTGACCGCGGCCACTCCTATCGCGTTTTGCGCACCATGAAGAACCGTTTCGGCTCGACCAATGAGATCGGCATATTCGAGATGTCTGATGCAGGCCTCAGGGAAGTGGCTAACCCTTCAGAGCTCTTCCTTTCGGAGAGGCCTCAAAACGTGTCGGGCTCGACCGTCGTCGCCTGCCTTGAAGGCACACGGCCGCTTATGGTCGAGATACAGGCGCTTGTTTCCCAGACAAATTTCGGCATGCCGAGGAGGACATCGATCGGCGTTGATTTTAACAGGGTGAACCTCCTGGTCGCAGTCCTTGAGAAGCGGGCCGGCCTGCATCTGGGCGGCATGGACATCTTTATCAATATTGTCGGCGGACTGAAGATCATAGAACCGGCAGTCGATCTTGGCATTATCGCAACCATAGCGTCATCTGGCAGAGAAAAACCGGTCGAGCCCGGAACCTGCGTATTTGGCGAGGTCGGGCTTTCAGGGGAGATCCGGGCGGTTGCCCAGGCAGAAGTACGGCTGAAAGAGGCGGCAAAGATCGGCTTTGAGCGGGCTGTCATACCTGCAGGAAATGCGGATAAGATAAAAGCAAAACAGGATATCGAGATCATAGGAGTAAGAAACTGTGATGAATTTCTTAAAGCTGTTCTTCGTTAGCGTCCTCATAATGGTATCAGCATGTGCGCCCAAAAAGGCTGAAATGCCTGTCGTTGAACAGCGGAGCATTGCGGTTGTCCTTGCAGAGCGCAGATTAATTGAACGGATTCATGCAGCCATGTCAGTGGTCTTCGAAAAGACCGACTCTGAGACGCATGGCGATGCAGTGATCGACATTGCGCAGGACGGCGACCTGCATATGAAGGTCTACACGCTCGGCATACTTGTCATGGACCTCACCGCTAAGAATGGTCTGGTAAGGAGCACGCCAAAGCTCGACAAAAATAAGACCGCTATCCTTACCCAGGGGTTGAGGGACAGCCTCTTCTGGTGGGATAGCAAAGACTTTGCGATTCAGGAGGAGAATGATCATCTCATCCTGCAGAATGCAGCCAGAGAGGTCGTTCTTGACCGAAAGACCTTGCTTCCCCAAAAGCAGAGGATTTTTTTTGATGACGGCAAACAGTTGACGGTTTTCTATAGCAATCCTGCGCAGACAAAGGGTGTCTGGTACCAATCGAAGATGAGGATAGAACTGTCCCGTTATGCGGTTACGCTGAGCGTCCGGGAGATCTCTTTTGACGGGAGGAGTTAGCTCTCGAGGCCGAGGTCGATTGCTACGGTTTTTATGATCGAATCGTCTACGGCCGTATTTTTAAACAGAAACCCTTCCAGAAGCGCATTATCGCAGATCGTGTTAATCAGTCTGGGAGTACCGTTAGAATACTTGTAGATCATGGAGATGGCCCTGTCAGTGAAGATCTCACGGTCAGCTCCTGCCACTTTCATCCTGTGCTGGATATAATCCTTCGTGTCAGACTCTGAATAGGCGTTCAGCCTTATCCTGATGGCTACCCTCTGTTTGAGGGGTTCATCGAGGGAGAGAACCTGGTCCAGGTCAGGCAGGCCGAAGAAAACAAAGTTCACCATCTTGCCTTCAGCGGTCTCCATATTCAGGAGGCCCCTGAACTCTTCCATGATCTCGGTGGAGTTGAGCATCTGCACTTCATCCATAAGCACGACTGCCCTTTTGCCCTGCTCGTTGATTTCGTGCAGCCTGCGGTATATTGCGCTCAATAGTTCGATTTTGCTGTCAGGCACATTTTTGACGCCAAGCTGAATGGCGAACTTCTTGAACAGCCACTCCGAACTGACTGACGAGTGAATAATTACGAGAAGCGCAGCCTCATAGTGTTCCTCATCCAGTTCCTCAAGGATTTTGCGTGCCAGGGTGGTCTTGCCTGCGCCGATGTTGCCGATGACGACAGCGAGACCTTTTCTCGTGTCAATGGCGTATTTCAGCTTAATCAGAGCCTCTGCCTGCTGAGGGCTGTTATAGTAGAACCTGCTGTCTACCACATTTGAAAACGGATGCTCCGAGAGCTTAAAATATTCAAGATAGTCCATGTATTAGAGGTAAGATACCCTGTCCTTTCTTCCTTTCGGTTTTTCCATCGTCTGTTCTTTTTCTTTTTCAACAAGCTCCGGGTCTTGCGCCCTCAGCTGACTCATTTTATCAGAAACATTACGGAATTTTGCACTCCATCCGTAGACTCCCGTGTACAGGCTAAAGGCCTCCTTCAGATTCCGGTTCTTTTCGTAAGCCTCAGCAAGCTCATAGGTGAGCGCCCAGTAGGAATCATCCCGCTCCTGCATCTGCTGTATTGCCTTGTTTAATACATCGATCGCAAGGGAATACAGACCTTTCTCCATATAACAGACGCCCAGCATGGTAGATGACTGGATGAACCGCGCGGGGTCACTCCGCGATGTCTGGAATTCCTTGATCGCATCGTCAACAAGCCCCATCTCCTTGTAAGCGATGCCGAGGTTGTAATGGGTTTCGGAATCCTCGTCGCCAAGCTCCTTCTCAAGGCCTTTTTTAAACTCCTGAAATATATCGAGCACGTCATTATCAAGTGCAGGCTCGGGCATTTCCTGGGCATCCATGAGGTCATCGTCGGAAAGACTGAACGATTCGAATTCGGTCTCCCCGGAAGGTTCGGCAGCCCTTGGCGCGGACTCCTGTGCCGGTATTTCCGTAACCTGTGAAGTCTCCTTAAAGATTGCGTCATCTGAAGATGCTGCCGCAGGCTCCCCCATAAAAGGCTTTTCAGCAACGACTTCATCAAGAGGCTGAGTTGCCTTTTCGGCCCTCTCAAAGTCATCGAACATTTCATGCCTGTCCGGTAACCCCTTTTCCCCGGCCAACCCGCCTGAGTGCGCGGGCGGCTCGTCTGTGGCCGGAAGCTCAAATGCCTCCTGCCGTTCGATTCTGTCAGCCAGCTCTTCTGAATCCTCAGCTGCTCCATATATCCCTGCCTGTTCGAACTCGGACGGCGCTTCAACGGTTTCAGGGATCTCAAAGGCATCATGCATATCCATGCTGTCCGATAGTTCTCCGTCTTCGAGGTCAGGGGAGGTTTGGCCCAGGGCCTGCAAACGCTCATTGACATCGCGGTTTTCCGGGAAGAGCTTCTGGAGTTTTTCGAGAATTTTGACTGCCTCGGTTGTGAGTCCCTGACGGGAGTAGAAATCAGCCTCGGCTATCTCTTCCTCGAAGTCCTCGATATCGAGTTTCTTTGAGGAGATGGTTTCAGCGTAGGTCGGCTGAGAGGCGGCGAATGAAGTCTGCTCGATAAGCTGGGCAAAGCCGCGGTCGGCAAGACGCGGGTCTTCCGGACTGATTGCAACAGCATCCTTCAGTATCTGCTCGGCATTTTCCGTGTCGTCATTGCGTCGGTAGAGTTCACTCAGGATAAGGCACTGGGTAACGGCGGCTTCTATGTCGTGCGTATCAACGTAAATCGACTTCAGCCGCAGATGCAGGTCGATATTTTCCGGGAACCGCAGCTTCAGGCCCTCAAGCAGCCGCTGGGCTTCACTCATAAGTCCATACCGGGAGAAAATATCGGCCTCGGTTATCACCTCGTCGAATGTCTTTTCCGCTCTGACGGTAATACTCTGGGGTTCTTCCTCTTGCGCGCTTTCAGCGGTCTTGAAATCTTCGGTGATCGTCTCTGCCGGAGTCGTAAAAAGAGACGGTTCAATCTCTTCCGTCACCGCGCGATGGCCGGGCTCTGCGAATATACTGCTGTCGGAAATCGGCAACGATTCCCGTTCGATAT
Source organism: Nitrospirota bacterium (assembly GCA_016235245.1). Classification (NCBI taxonomy): domain Bacteria; kingdom Pseudomonadati; phylum Nitrospirota; species Nitrospirota bacterium. The sequence continues at coordinate 32,554 of JACRLO010000038.1, forward strand.
CCGGTTCCTGTACGGTCGGCTCCGGTATAATCGGTTCCGGTTCAGGAGGAGCAAGTCTTTTCCTTACCTCCGCATGTGACGGATTTATCTGCTCTGCCTCGGTATAATATGCCCTGGCACTGTCTTCGTTCCCCTTGTCTGAGAACAGGTCGCCCAGGGTGATTAATTCCATTACGGCACGGTCATCTTCATTCAATTGCCTGTATAGGGAAACAAGCCTCTTGCCCGTTTCAACCGGGTCAACGCTCTTGAAGGTATTGAGAAAACTGATGGCGTCATCAAACTTCTGGTCAAGGATAACCTGATCAAGGATCGGCAGGTATTGTGCCCAGGCCAACTCCAGTTCTCTGGTTTTTAGAAGATACAGCTCGCCTAACATCATGCGTGCCTTGATATTCTGTGGTTCTTTTTCCTCTATTCGTTGAAGACATTTTATGGCGAAGTTTGTGCTTTCAGAGATAACCGCAAGATCCGCGCAACGGAAGAGGATCTCCGGATCCTCGGGGAAAAGCACCACGGCATCTTTCATATGCTCAAAAGCCTGCCGGAGTTCACCGCCTTTCTCAAAGATAACGCTGAGACCCAGCGTGGCGTCCTTGTTCAGAGGCTGAATGTCGAGGGTCTTTTGAAAAAATTCCCTCGCCTTCTGCATATCCCCTTTTTCTTCATGGATTCGTGCGATATGTACAAATTCGCGCGCTGCATCTGATTTAAGGCCTTCTTTGAGATAGATATCGGCGACTTTTACCCTGAGCGGAATGTTTGCAGGTGAAAGGGACAGGACCTTTGCATAGACATCGAGGATCTTTTCTTTTTTGCCTTCTTTTGCGAGGAGGTCCGCAACGACAAGGTAATATTTAATGGCCTCTGCGACCATACCCTTTTCTTCACAAATCTCGCCAAAGGCGATAAGCGCATCGGTATCAGCAGGGTTGATGTTCAGGACTTTTTTGTAGAGTGCCTGCGCCTTTTGGGCAAATCCTTCCTGCCTGAAAAACATGGCGGACTTTTGGTAATACTCGATTGCAGATTTCTGTACGCCCTTTCTCAGATAGATGTCACCGATCATATTGTAGATGTTGCCGTCAGGGCTGTCTTTGACAAGTCTCTCCAATTCGGCAATGGCTTTGTCAACCGCACCTTTGGCTAAATACTTCTGGACTTCCTTCAATATGGCAGTTTTATCTAACATGTAGGTAACTCTAATATTATCGCACGGAAATTAAAAGTGTCAATGAAAACAACAAGTTATTTGTTATTCCCGGGCGTTGTTCAGGGCTGTGGAGAGCTTTGTCGATATGGCCTCGAAATCGTTCATCATTGTTGTGCGTTTTTCCGTTATATTCCGAAGCATTTCTATGAATGTTTTGTACCAGGCAGCCGAAGCCTGTCTCGAAATCCGATCCAGCAGAGGCGAACAGAAGAACCATGTGCAGCGGTACGGTCTTTCGGAGCGTTTCCTGCCGCAGCCCCTGCTGCCAAGAAACCTGCAGGCATCGGTGTCAGCGACGGCTGGATCTTTTTCGGGGATTTTCTTTCCAAGTGCTGTCATGAAGATGACATCACTGCGGTCAAAGCGGGAATGCCTGTCGATGCAACAGACCGACGTGCAGTCAGGGCATACTGCCGAGGTATGTTCTTCAATGAGCGGGCTGATTGCCTCGATGAGGACTTCTGCCTGCCGGGCAGCGCAGATGACCCCGGCAAGATCATCTCCATGGGCAGAGAAAAGGCTGCGCATGACGCTTTCTTCATCAATAGCGAAATGATGGTTCGTGTTTCGTTGCCCCACGGCGACAGGCTCGATCTGCATGTTTCATTATACGTAAAGGCGCAAGGTTTCAAAAAGCCCCCGCTATTGGATAAAATAAGTGGATGAAAGATACGAACCTCAAATGCAGAACCTGCAACGGCCGCATCATTATCCAATTTGGCTGAAGGGCGATTACCCTGCGCTGCATGGACTGCGGCAAACGATACGGCATAGCGGACTACGTGGATGAACTTGACGAGAAAACCTGGGACATGATTTCATCACGGTCCTGCAACAGGGCATGAGCATCTTCTCTCCTCTGCTTAAGGCTGACAAGGGCATCATCGACAGGGCTGAAGGCAAGATGAGGGATCTGTATGGCCGCATGGGCAAGGCCTATGACCGGTCTGCTTTATGTTATGATTTTTCCTGCAGCGGCTTTGACGAAAATTGCTGTGAGGAGCGTTTTTATCATCATACCCTCTCGGAGTTTCTTTACCTGCGGCAAGGGATACAGACTCTGGAGGGCGGCAAGAGAAAAGAGATATTTGACAGGGCTAAAGAGGTGGCTGAACTCTGCCGGATGCATGACAGGGAGGGGCAGGCCAGACGTATAATGTGCCCGCTCAATAGTGACAACCTCTGCAGTCTCTATGAATACCGGCTTATGATCTGCAGGCTTCATGGCGTGCCGTATAAAATGCGCAGGCCTGATGGCACGGAGGCGCAGGGCATCGGCTGCCACAGAATAGACTGGGACATGTCCTCTGAAAAGAGTACAGAATGCATGTTTGATAGGACAGACCTTTACCGCGAACTGTCAGGGATCGAGATAGAGCTGAGGCAGAAACTCGGTTTTAGCCAGCGCATCAAGATGACCATCGCAGAGATGATAACCGAGATAGAAAAACTGTTAATAAAATCAGAGGGGGGTATATGAGCATCAGAGAAAATATCCATCAGGTCATGGACCTTATTAAACCGGCGCATATCCTTGTCAGTGTCTTTGACAAGGCCGAGCTTGAAGAGCTGATAAAGGGCATCCTTGCCGTGAATCCTGAGGCCAGGTTTTACTCGACCGGCGGCACCGGCAAGAAGATAGCTGATATCCTCGGTGCAGACTCATCAAAGAACTATATCCCGGTCGAAGAGTATACCGGTGCGCCCGAGATGGAGGGTGGGCTGGTCAAGACGCTCCATCCCAAGATCCATGCGGGCCTGCTTGCAGAGCGGGGCAATCCGGCGCATGAAGAATACCTGTATAAGACACTTGCAGCAGGCAGCACGTATGCCGGAGTATATTTTGATATCTTTGTCGGCAACCTCTATCCTTTTACCTCTGTTATAGAAAAAGAGGGCACGACTTCTGAGACGGCCCGGGTGAATATCGATATCGGCGGCCCTGCCATGACTATGGCCTCGGCAAAGAACTGGCACAGCATAGCTGCGCTTACGTCTCCGTCTCAATATGCTGATTTTCTCTCCTTGCTGAAGAACAACGGCGGCAGGATCAGTCTTGAGCAGAGGTTCAATCTTGCAACAGAGGCGATGAAGTCCATCGGCGCATACCGTTCAGCAATCGGCTCTTATTTTGGCAGGCTTGATTTTAGTAAAGACGTAAAGCCCTTTCTGGATGTGAACTGATTTTGTCATGAGGCCTTGAAATTGAAGATCGCATATTTTGACTGCTTTTCCGGGATCAGCGGGGACATGTGCCTTGGCGCCCTTGTTGATGCCGGCGTTCCGCTCAAGGAGATCGAACGAGGGCTGAAGAAGCTTAAGCTGAAGGGCTATGCCCTAAGCGAAAAGAAGGTTCTGAGAACAGGGATTGCGGCGACTAAGGTGGATGTTACGCTGAAGAAAGCGGTCAGCGGTCGGCAGTCAGCAGTCAGAAAGTGGAAGGACATTCAAACTATCATCAAAGAATCTGACCTGCCCGAAAGAATAAAGAAGCAGGGACTTGCTGTATTTAAGAATCTTTTTGAGGCAGAGGCGAAGGTGCATGGAAGCACGATCGAAAAGACTCATCTGCATGAGCTTGGCTGCGTTGACTGTCTGGTGGATATCTTCGGTACGCTTATCGGTCTTTCGTATCTCGGCATAGAAAAGGTCTACGCATCTCCTGTCAACCTCGGAAGCGGCTCAACAAAAACCTCCCACGGAATCATGCCGGTGCCTGCACCTGCAACCGCAGAATTATTGAAAGGGGTCCCCTGTTATTCTTCTGGACCTGCATTTGAGATGACAACGCCGACAGGTGCTGTGTTCCTGAGGACACTCGCATCCGGATTTGGCAGCATGCCTTTATTTTCTCTCGAGAAGATTGGCATCGGCGCAGGGAACAAGGACCCGGAAGAACGGTCGAATATCGTCCGGATCATGGTCGGTCAGGTCGATGAGACTGCCCGTCATGAAGCCATCACGGTTATCGAGACGAATATCGATGACATGAATCCCCAGGTCTATGAATATGTGATGGAGCGCCTCTTTGGGGCAGGAGCGCTTGATGCCTTCATCGCACAGGTGATCATGAAAAAATCTCGGCCGGGAGTTCTGCTGACTGTGCTCTGCAGCGCCGAAAAGAAAGACGGGATCATCAATATCATCCTGCAGGAGACCACCACAATTGGTATCCGTTTTTACGAAGCAGGACGGGTTGTCATGGCAAGACAGTTGAAGGGGGTAAGGACGCAATACGGAACAGTGCGGGTGAAAGAATCAACATACGGCGAACATCTCCGGATCACTCCTGAATATGAGGACTGCAGAAAAGCGGCTGAAGACTATAGTGTCCCTCTTCTCGATGTAATGGAAGAGGTGCGCAGGAAAGTACAGAAATAAATGGCACGTAAGGGCGACATGAACCTGCTGCCGGAAGCCGACTGAACTAAACGAAGATATCGATGCCGCCGCGGGCTGCGGCCTGCTGTGAGAGCGCTTCGATCTGCTTTGCATTATCGAGAAGCATCTGGGCCATCTTCTGCTGGGCCTCCATCTGCATCTTGACCGCACTCATCGACAGCTGCTCATAGAGTTGAGCCTGTTTCATCGCAATGGCTGATGCTGCCATCTCTACCATACTTATAGTATACCTCAAACATAACGGAATGAGGACATTTTTGTTGAGTCAAAGTATTGACACGTGAAACATTTTCGCGTATCATCACCTCATGCATCGCATTTTAGTGATCGATGATGACTCTATCGTAAGGGATGTTCTCGAAAGCTTTTTTACGGGAAAAGGCTTTAGTGTTACTCTTGCAGAGAATGGCGAAAGAGGTGTTGAACTCCTCGATCATGATAAATTTGATATTTTGTTTGTTGACCTTGTCATGCCTGGCCTTGGTGGGCTCGATGTTCTGCAGAATGCCTCGGAACGCAAAATAAGCACTCCTTCTATTGTTATGACAGCCTTTGCAGAGGTCAAGACTGCGGTTGAGGCTATGAGACTTGGCGCCTTCGACTATATTACGAAGCCCTTTATTCTCGAGGAACTGCTCATTACGGTGAACAGGGCGCTTAAACTTTCGAAGCTGAAGCAGGAAAACCTGATGCTCAAGAAGCAGCTCAAGCAGAAATACAACTTCCATGGACTGATTGGCGCTTCTCCCCGGATGCAGAAGGTCTATGACATGATCGAGAAAGTTGCCGACACGGAAAGCACCGTACTCATTACCGGAGAAAGCGGCACCGGCAAGGAAGTTGTCGCCAAGACGATCCATTTTAACAGCTCCCGCGCGCAGAATTCTTTTATACCCCTGAACTGCTCTGCTATTCCGAAGGACCTGCTTGAATCTGAGCTTTTTGGTCATGAGAAGGGCGCGTTTACCGGTGCCGTAAATACAAGGATCGGCAGGTTTGAGCTTGCAAACGGGGGCACTATTTTTCTTGATGAGATCGGAGAGCTCCATCCGTCACTTCAGGTGAAACTGCTCAGGGTGCTGCAGGAAAGGGAATTTGAGCGGGTGGGTGGCACAAAGACGGTGAAGGTGGATGTAAGAATTCTTGCGGCAACGAACAAAGACCTTGAGAAGGCTACCCAGGATGGCACATTCAGGGAAGACCTTTTCTACCGGCTGAACGTTATCCCCCTTCATCTGCCGCCGCTCAGAAAGAGGAAAGAGGACATTCCCCTTCTGATCGATCATTTTATGCAGATATACTGCAAAAAGAAAAAGAAGGAGCTGATCAAGATTTCTCAGCCGATCATGGATTGTTTTCTGTCATACCGCTGGCACGGTAATGTGCGGGAACTTGAGAACCTGATCGAGCGCGTTGTTATACTCAATGACACGGGATCGGTTACGCTGGACGATCTGCCGGAGCGATTTCATTGTGGCAGATGCGAACCGCTCCAGACAGAAGCGTTTCCCGCATCTGCAGAGTCCCGGGCTTCTCTGTCGATAACCGCAGGCGGTATGGTCCTTCCTGCCGAGGGAATAGATCTTAACAGCGTTCTCAATACCATGGAAAACGGTCTTATCCTTCAGGCGCTTGAACGTTCCGCAGGCGTCAAGAAGAAGGCTGCCGAACTGCTCGGACTGAATCGGACAACCCTTCTTGAAAAGCTCAAAAAAAAGGGGATCGAACTCCCTTCTCAGGAAAAGATCAGTTCCTGAACGCATCTGTCTTGTCAGTAAATTGACAGATTCCCTCGATTAGAATTCAATAAATTCAAAGAGTTATGATGGCATGCTTGTTGCAAAAATAACTGCTATGAACGTATTGCGTCTTTTTCTTGTTCTTGCCGCAACACTGCTGCCTCTGTCGGCATATGCCCTTGATCCTGCCGAAGAGCAGATAAGCTCTGTGCCACTGAAAAAGGCACTTGAGAGTCTGAAGGACAATAAGCCAGCAGAGGCTCTCAAGGCACTTTCTGAATTCAGGCATGACAGCACTACCGTAGCCCAATATCATTTTGTGTCGGGCCGTCTCAAGCTTGCAGAGAAGAAGCCCCTTGAGGCGGTTGAACACTTTGGCAAGGCGTATCAGTATGCCTCCAAAGGTGAGTTGAAAGAGGCTGCGCTTATTGAGAGGGCAGAGACGTATGTCAAAATGCGCTATTTCTATGAGGCACGCTCAAGCTTCAATCTCTTTATAAAGAATTATCCCGCTTCCATAATCCTTGGCAGGGCTTACCATGGTCTAGCAAAAAGCCTGGCAGAGACCGGCTCGCTTAAGGAGGCCCTTGCGTATTATGAAAAGTCGGGTACTGCCCCGGATGTGCTGCTTGCAAAGGCAAACACCCTTCATCGCCTTGGCATGACGGCAGAGGCGGCAAAAGTGTATGCTTCAGTCCTCGAATCGGGCGACTCTCTTGTCAGGGAGTCGGAGGAGTCCCTCTTCTATCTCGGAGAGAATTTCCGTCTGTCCGGCAAAACGGCTGACGCACAAAAATATCTCGCTCTGGTAAAAGATCCTCTCTATAAGCCCAGGGCAGATCTCAGCCTCGGTATTGTGGCGCTCCAGCAGGGCAAAAGCGATGCCGCGGTGACCGCCTTTTCTGCCGTTGCCACTACTCAGGACAGAGAGTCTGCGCGGCAAGCCCTGCTAATGATGGCCGACATGGAGTTCAAAGCAGGAAAGACGGTTGAAGCAAAGGCGAAGCTCGAGGAGATACGGACAAAATATCCCTATGGTAAAACATATGAAGAGGCTATGTTAAAGCTGGCCCGTCTGTTAAGGCAGGAGGGCAGTTTTGAAAAAGCTGTTCATGTCCTTAATGAGCTGGTCTTTAAATCGTCGGTAAAAAAAGAGGCGCTTGAGGAATTTGAAAAACTCCTCAGCGAGGTGAGGGTAAAGGATAAGGACCTCTTTCCGAAGCTCTGGAAAACAGCCGGGCCAATGCTCCTTGACGCTTCGCGGGAAAAATTCCTGCTCGATGTTGCGGGGGACCTCAAAGATTCAGGCAAGCCCTTTCTTGATCTGATGCAGTATCTTGCGAAATATGGCACTGAAGCGGGAAAAACGAAGAGTACGGCAGCCCTTGTTGAGTTTTATACTGAAAAGAAGGACCGCGGCCGGGCCGACGAATACCTGAAAAAACTGAAGTCCATGAAGAATACCGCCGAAGAGCTGAACAGACTTGAGGGAAGACTTGCCTTTCTGGGCAGGGATTATAAGACCGCATCCGAAAAGCTGGTTCAACTGAAAAAACTGCAGGCTGCTGATATCGCGATGCTCGGCGAGATCGCAGCGGCAACGCGCGATTATCCAAGGGCGATTGCGCGGTATGAAAAGGCTGTCAGGGAATCAGGCGGAGATGCACGGGACTATGCGCGGCTCGGCGATATCATGTATGAGCTTAACAGGCATAATGACGCCCTGGTGTATTACCGCCTTGCGGTTGGCAAAGAACCAAACCATGACTGGGCACTCTATCGGATAGGTTCTCTTACGGAAGGGCCCGAGGCGGAAGAGGCACTCAAGAAACTGAGCGGTCAGGACCCGATGCTTGCGCGGCTGGCAGAGGCGAGGCTTATGGAGCTTGATTTGACCAAGAAGGGGGTCAGCAGTTACTGATGAGCGACATCGGCAAGCTCAAAGAAGCCTTTCTTAATTTTACCGAGGCATCTAAAAGCCTGGAGGCCTATTATGGGAGACTCCAGGAGCAGGTGAAATATCTGACGCTTGAAGTAGAGGAAAAGAACAGGCAGCTTAAGGATGCGCTCAGCAGCACGGAGGAAGCAAAGGACTATCTGAAGGGTATCCTTGAAAACCTCAAAGACGCAATCATTGTCCTTGACACGGACAAAAATGTCAGCATGATGAACAGGGCCTCAGAAGATCTCCTTATGCTGAATGCTGAAGCTGTTATCGGCAGACCGTTTGAAGGTCTGCCTTTTTCACTGGAGCGTGACGGCGACGAGGGTGTCCTGACAATCGGTTCAAGAAAACATAGCATGATCGTTTCTCATTCGGAGGTCCTTGACAGGCAGGGACTTTTACGTGGGCATGTGATTCTCTTCAAGGATATTACAAGGATTAAGGAGCTTGAGGCCCAGAACGAACGGAATTACCGGTTGATAGCCATGGGCGAGATGGCGGCAAAGATCGTGCATGAGATCCGCAGTCCGCTCTGCAGTATCGAACTCTATGCGAGCATGCTCGCAAAAGACCTCGAAGGAACAGAGCATCTGAACATGGCAAAGGGCATATCTACCGGCATCAGCAGCCTTAACAATATCCTGACGAATATGCTGTTTTTCGCAAAGCCCCAGAAGCCGATCCTGAGGCCGGTCGATATCTGCAGACTTCTCGAAGAGACGGTCTTTATGCTCCTGCCGATGATCGAGTCGAGGGGGCTCACGTTTCACCGGGAGATCGAGCAGGGTGTCAATGTCTGCGGCGATTCTGATCTGCTCAAACAGGTCTTTCTCAATATCCTGCTGAATGCAATACAGTCGACGCCGGAAGGCATGGCGATAACAGCGAGCTGCAGGAACGAGGGGCCGTCTGCGCTTGTCGAGATCAGGGACGAAGGGCCGGGCATCGAACCGGAAAATATCGAGAAGATCTTCGATCCTTTTTTCAGTACAAAGGAAAAAGGCACAGGGCTTGGTCTTGCCATATCAGCGAAGATCGTGCAGGCCCATGGAGGCACCATTAAAGTGATCAGCAGCCCCGGCCATGGCGCCGCGTTCCGCCTCTGGTTTCCCGAGAATGCGGATACATCGCAGGGTGATACCCTGATGAAAGAGGGAATATTTTCGTGAAACCGATCCTTGTTGTTGATGACGATCCCCAGATGCGTGCAGCACTTCATGAGGCGATCCAGAGATTGGGCCACCGGGCGGTGCTTGCAGAAAACGGACAAGAGGCACTGACAAAGCTCGGCAGCAGTTCTTTTGCCCTGGTGATTACGGACATGAAGATGCCGAAGATGGACGGACTGGCATTTCTGAAGGAGGCGAGGCTCCGGGGTGCGAACCTTCCGGTACTCGTCATTACCGGCCACGGGACCATTGAAAATGCGGTCGAGACCATGAGAGAAGGCGCAACAGATTACCTGCTCAAGCCCTTCTCTTTTGATACCCTCAGCCGAAAGATTGACGCTATCATGCAACGCATGTCCGGCAGCAGAGAGATCGTCTCTGCCTGTCCGAAGATGAAAAAACTCCTTCAGATAGCGGATGCGGTAGCTCCAAGCGATACCACGGTGCTTATCTGCGGCGAGAGCGGGACCGGCAAAGAGCTGCTGGCGCGCCATATATACAGCACGAGCCTCAGAAAGGACAAGCCGTTTGTTGCCGTAAACTGCGCCGCCATTCCCGATAACCTTATGGAGTCTGAGCTCTTCGGATTTGAGAAGGGGTCTTTTACCGGAGCAACAGAAAAGAAGATTGGGAAGTTCGAGCTTGCCAATGGCGGCACACTTCTTCTGGACGAGATCGGTGAAATGTCCATAACCCTTCAGGCAAAACTCCTGAGAGTGCTGCAGGAAAAAGAGGTTGACCGTATCGGCGGAAGGCAGCCGGTCCCCATTGATGTGCGCATCATCGCAACAACGAACAGGGATCTGTACAAAGAGGCCATGGAAGGGAAATTCCGAGAAGACCTCTATTACCGTCTCAGCGTTTTTCCGATCGATGTCCCGCCGCTTCGGCAGCGTCAGGAGGACATTCCGATCCTGGCAGAGCATTTTCTGAAGAAATTCTCGGCACTGCAGGACCGGCAGATCAGGGGGATAACAAAGGATGCGATGGACCAGCTCCTGAGCCGTCCGTGGCGGGGGAATATCAGGGAACTCGAAAACACCCTGCATAGGGCGGTATTGCTCTGCCGGGACGAAATGATAGGGCTGGAGCATTTCATGTTCTACGGTGATCCGCCTGCTCAGACCACACCGGTTCAGGGCAATATACACGATATGGAGAAGGAACTGATCCTGAAGACCCTGAAGGAGACGGGCGGCAATAAGACGCAGGCTGCCAGGGCGCTGGGCGTGAGCGTCAGGACGATCAGAAACAAGCTCAACGAATACGGGAAAAATTTGCCTACCTGAAAAGACCGTAATGGGTGATGTGTGACAAGTGATCTGTAAAAAAAGCTTTCATTACAAACTCATAACTCATCACCGCTTACTCATCACAACTTTTCAGGGCTGGCACAATAATTGTATCTCTATAATTAAATTGCGCTTTACTGACAGTTTTATGACACTGGTGACAGGAGGTTGAGGGATGGACAGCGGCTTTAGCATACTTGAGAAATTGATCCAGGCTACGCAGGTCAGGCACAAGGTCCTTTCCTCCAACATTGCCAATGTGGATACCCCGAAATACCGGGCAAAGGATGTTGACTTTAAAAGCTTTCTTGAGAGCGAGAACGCGGGAATGAAGACAACCAATCCGGGGCATATTTCGACCAGCCCTGTCAGCACAGGGCAGCCGGCGGACCTTAAGGCCGGCGGGAACCTGTCCTGGGGAGATGACAACAATGTCGAGCTTGATATGGAAGTGGCGAAGATGACGGAAAATGGGCTGCTCTATGAGGCCGCGGCAAGGCTTCTTTCAAAGAAAATGCTTATGATCAAGAGCGCAGCAAACAGGAGGTAAATGTGGATTCATTAGGTATTTTCAAGGTGAGCGCATCCGGGCTTCAGGCACAGAGGACGAGGATGAATCTTATTGCCTCCAATATGGCCAATGCCCATACAACCCGCACAGAAAACGGCGGACCATACCGGCGCAAGGAAGCCATATTTTCATCGGAGCCTGTTGAAGCCGCTGCCGGCGAGGGGCTCGAGGGCGTGAAGGTCTCTGATGTGGTCGAGGACCAGACCCCTCCGCAGATGACCTATGACCCGGGACATCCTGATGCTGACAAGGACGGGTATGTCGCATATCCGAATGTGAGTGTTATCGAGGAGATGGCGAATATGATGATGGCATCCCGCGCGTATGAGGCGAATGTCGCTGCGTTTAATATCTCAAAGACCATGATTATGAAGTCCTTTGAGATTGGGAGGTAATGACTGATGAGTGATATGAAAATAGCCGGAGCCGGCATAGGTCAGAACTCCCTCCCGATCAAGGCAGGACAGAAGACACAGGAGGGCGGCTTTGATTCAGTCCTCAAGGATGCCATGGGCAAGGTCATGGAGATGCAGGGCGAGGCGGAAAAGGGGATCAAGGAACTCGCCTCGGGCGGTGATGTGACGCAGGCGATTATTGCGATGGAAAAAGCAGACATGTCTTTTCAGGTGATGGTCGAGGTGCGCAACAAACTGCTGACTGCCTATGAAGAGATCATGAGAATGCAGATCTGATATGGCCAACATCGTAGAAACCATAAAGAGCCTCCCCCCCAAGAACCTGATAATCATGCTTATTGCGATCGGCATGGCAGTAGCCGGCGTCGTGTTTTTCATGTCATGGATACAGCAGGCTGACTATCAGGTACTGTTTGCCAACCTCGCTGAAAGTGATGCCGGCGGTATCGTGCAGAAGCTGAAGGAACTTAAGGTGCCCTATAAGCTTGAGGCAGGAAGCATCATGGTGCCTGCCGATAAGGTCTATGACCTGAGGCTCCAGCTTGCAGCGCAGGGCCTGCCGCATGGCGGTGGTGTCGGGTTTGAGCTTTTTGACAAGGCGGATTTTGGTTCAACGGACTTTGTGCAGAAGCTTAACTATCGCCGGGCGCTTCAGGGTGAGTTGTCCCGCACGATTATGTCTCTTGCAGAGGTGGAACAGTGCAGAATACATCTGGCGATACCCGAAAAATCACTTTTTGTGCAGGAGGGGAACAACCCGAGCGCCTCAGTGCTGGTGAAGCTCAGGGCAGGCAGGAACCTTACCCAGGGCCAGATCCAGGGCATTGTCCACCTTGTCTCAAGCAGCATCGAGGGTCTAAATCCTAAGGATGTTACGGTTGTTGACAGCCGCGGCGATATGCTGACACGGCCGTCGGGCAATGATGTTGCCGGTCTCAGCAGCAGCCAGCTCGAATATCAGCACAACGTTGAGAAGGACCTTGAATCACGGGTAATTTCCATTTTGGAGCCGGTTGTCGGCAGAAACAAGATCAGGGCAAAGGTTGCTGCTGCCATTGATTTTACCAAGGTCGAAAAGACTGAGGAAAAGTATGATCCGGACGGACAGGTTATACGAAGCGAGCAGAAGAATATTGAAAAAACAACCGCTGCCGGATCGGGCGGCGTCCCTGGCGTAGCATCGAATCTGCCCGGCAGATCGGCAGCACAGACCGGCGGAACACAGGCCGGCTCGCAGAAGCAGAACGAGACGACCAACTACGAAATAAGCAAGGTGACGAGCCATACGGTGAATGCCTCAGGAGACCTGAAAAAAGTGAGTATTGCGGTTATCGTTGACGGGACTTATGCAGAGCAGGAGGGGTCCAAGGAGAAGAAGTATGCTCCCCGCACCGAAGAGGACCTCAAAAAGTATGAGGATATTGTAAAGAAATCGATCGGTTTTACCGCTTCAAGAGGGGATGAGGTCAGGATTGCGAACATGCCGTTTGAAACGATCCCGCAGGAGGATCTGGGACAGGTCTCGAAATCGTATATGCCGATGGTTATGACTGCTGCACGGTATATTGTGCCGATCCTGGCCCTGCTGCTCTTTTTCCTCTTTGTGGTGAAGCCGCTTATGGGTACGGTCACGACGGTGACAACAACGCGCGGCACTGCTGAACTCCCTCTGCCAAGGACCGTTGCAGAGATCGAAAAGTCTATGTCGCCGGCTGCGCTGCCGCCGATGCAGAATGACGTAATTGACTGGGCAAAAAAGAAGCCTGATCAGGCCGCGAGCCTCATCAAGACATGGATTGAGGAGCGGTAAATGGCCTTCAGCGGACATGAAAAGGCGGCCATCTTCCTTAGTTCCATAGGCGAGGAGGCTGCTGCCGAGATTTTGAAGAACCTCGACATTAAGGATGTGGGGAAGCTCAGTACGTACATGAGCCGCCTTAAGACGCTCAGCAAGGCCGATGTCGAACATGTCTTCAGCGAGGTGACGGAAAAGATCTCCAAGGGCGATCTCAGGGTCGGCGGCGATGACTATGTGAAGAAGATCCTCTCAAAAGGGCTGGGCGAGGAAAGCGCCAACAAGATCATAGAGATGGCTTCAAAACAGAGTACGATTGACTCTCTCCGGTGGATCGATTCAAAAACGCTTTCCAATTTCCTGATGACAGAGCATCCCCAGACGATCGCGCTGATCCTCTGTCTTTTGGAGCCCACACAGGCCTCCGAAGTGCTCGGCGGTCTGCCGGATGCACTCAAGGCAGATGTGGCCATGCGTATTGCAACAACGGAGCGCATACCGGGTGATGCCATCGAAGAGCTGGAAGAAGTTCTGAAGGGCCACCTTGACATAAGCAAGAGTTCAGGGAGAAAGCTCGGCGGCATCAAGGCCGTTGCAGAGATCCTGAACCAGTGCGACCGGTCTACCGAGAGCATGATCCTTGACAAGATCGAGGGCTCAAATGCCACGGTCGCTGATTCGATCAGACAGCTCATGTTCGTCTTTGACGACCTTCTGAGCGTTGACGACAAGGGTATTCAGATGGTGCTGAAGGAGATCAGCACCGAAGACCTTTCACTTGCCCTGAAGACGGCGGCAGAGGCGCTCAGGGAGAAAATCTTCAGAAATATGTCGCAGAGAGCGGCCACGATCCTTAAGGAGGATATGGAAGTGAAGGGGCCGGTGAAGGTTTCGGATGTCGAAAAAGCCCAGCAGAATATCGTAAAGGTCGCCAGAAAGCTGGAGGAAGAGGGCAAGCTGATGCTCGGTGGAAGAGGGGGTGAAGAGCTTGTCTAACGCGAGGATCTTTAAAGGCAGGGACTCTGTCCTGTTTGGTATGCCCTCTCTTGAAAGAAAAACCCTGAGGACCGAGAAGGGCATGACCTCTTCAAGGCAGTCTATCGATGAGATGGAACGCGATGCCTATGAAAAAGGTTTTGCGGCAGGAGAGAAGGCAGGGCTCGAGATGGGCTCACAGAAGGCCGAAGTGCTCCTCTCCAGAATCGAGCGCATGGTCAGGGAGATTGAACAATACCGGAGCAGGATTATCGAAGAGATTGAGCCGCAACTGGTGGAGCTCTCTTCAGAGATGGCAATAAAAGTCATACGCGAAGAACTCAGCATCAAGCCTGAGATCATGGTTACGATTGTCAAGGAAGCGATGCGAAAACTCGAAAGGACGGGACCGATTACCATAAAGATGAACCCCGCTGTGCATGAGCTCTTTAAGCGGCTTAAGCCCCAGCTCCTTGAGGTCCATCCTGATATTATTTTTGACCTTGACCCCTCTGTGGTAGCAGATGGACAGGTCGTGATCGGCGCCAGCGAAGAGATTGTGACGGATATAGACTCACAGCTCGGCAACATTATGGAAGATATGGGTGGGGGCAGTGGCCGCCATTGACCTTTCTTTATACCGAAAGTCGCTTGCTGATGCAGAACCGCTGAGGGTGTACGGCAGGATAGACGAGATTACCGGCATTATCATAAAGGCCAGCGGTCTCCGGGTCAGCATCGGCGAGGCATGCAAGATATACCTTGACCAGGGACCGGTGATTGATGCGGAAGTGGTAGGGTTCAGAGACGGCAAGGTGCTGCTCATGGCGATCGGAGAACTTGCCGGCATCAAGCCCGGCAGCAGAGTGCTGTCTGTGGGGAAAAAGGTTTCGGTAAAAGTAGGTCCGGGACTTATCGGCAGGATTATTGATGACACGGGAAATCCGATTGACGGCAAGGGCCCGATTATCGGTGAAGACTATCCGCTTTTTGCAAACTCACCCAATCCTCTTACCAGACAGAGAATTACGAAGCCGATGGATCTGGGCATCAGGGCAATCAACGGACTGCTCACCTGCGGCAGAGGACAGAGGATGGGCATCATGGCAGGCAGCGGCGTCGGCAAAAGCGTACTCCTCGGCATGATAGCGAAATATACGGAAGCTGAGATGAATGTCATCGCCCTGATCGGTGAGCGCGGCAGGGAAGTGCGTGAATTCATAGAACGCGACCTCGGCGAGGGGCTAAAAAAGTCGGTCGTGGTCATCTCCACGGCAGAACAGCCCCCGCTTGCAAAGGTGCGCGGGGCCTTTACCGCAACGGCCATAGCCGAATATTACCGCGAAAAAGGGCAGAACGTTCTTCTCCTTATGGATTCTCTCACGCGGGTTGCCATGGCCCAGAGAGAAATAGGGCTTGCCATCGGCGAGCCTCCTGCATCAAAGGGATATACGCCCTCAGTCTTTACTATGCTCCCGAAGCTCCTTGAACGTGTCGGCACGGCTGAAGGCAGGGGAAGCATTACCGGTTTATATACGGTGCTCGTTGAGGGAGACGACCTGCAGGAGCCGATTGCTGATGCCACGAGGGCGATCCTCGACGGCCATATTGTGCTTTCCCGGGAGCTCGCCATGGAGGGGCACTACCCTTCGATCGATATCCTGAAATCGATCAGCAGGGTAATGCCCGATATCGTCGAGAGGGGGCACCGGGAGTTCGCCGCACGGTTTATTGAGACGCTGGCCACGTATAAAAAGATGGAGGACATGATTAATCTGGGCGCGTACAAGGACGGTTCCAACCCCAAAGTTGATTATGCCATCAAAATGATCGACCGGCTCAGGGGGTATCTCAGGCAGGGCATGGATGACCGGCGCGACATGGGCGACAGTCTGCAGGGGCTTTATATGCTCTTTGAGGAGATGAAGCATGAGTAAGATCAGGACTGTATCACGGGTACTCGAGATCAAGGACCGGAAGAAAGAAGAGATCGAAAGTGAGGTCAAACAGCTCCGCAGCCAGATAAAGCAGCTTGAAGCGCAGCTTGACAGTCTGGAGAATAAATTCTCTGAAACCTCTCTTGAATTTGAAGCTAAGCAGAAAGGCAGCGGCATGGATGTCCATCGGCTTGAACTTTTCTATAATTATTTCATGAAACTCAACGAGGATATGAATACGCAAAAAAAAGAGATCATCCGCCGGCTCACTGAGCTGAGCGGGCGTCAGGAAGCGCTGATAGAGGCATATAAGGAAAAGAAGCTTTTCGAGATACTGAAGGACCGCATTGTGAAGGAAGAGCTGGCCAACAGCGACAGGCTCGAGCAGAAGGAGCAGGATTTCCTGCACCTCGCAAAGAGGCAGAGGGAAAAATGACGGGGAGCAGAAGGCAGAAGGCGGAAGTCAGAAGTCAGTCAGGAGTACTGCAGGCGAAGACCAAAAAGAAACAGGCGAGGGGTTGGAGCACGGCAGGTCTCGTGGTTTTTTTTGTTTTTGTAGGGTTTTTGCTGATCGCGCAAAGCTCATTGCTTATTGCGGCAAATGAACCTGCCAGGCCGGAGGGGAAGAAGGCTGAGGCTAAGGCGGAAGTGAAGACCGAAGAGAAGCGGAAAGGCGAGATAGCCGAAAAAGAAGAGTCCCTCAGGAAAGAGGAAGAACGTCTCAAGCTCCTGAAAAAGGAACTTGATGAAAAGATCGATAAATATACGAAACTCCTTGCACGGATGGAAGAGGTGCTCAAGTCCATGGACACTGCCAGGGGCGAGAGATATGAGCATCTTATCAAAGCGTATGAGGCCATGCCCAACGAGGAGGCTGCTGCACGTCTGTCTGCGCTTGAAGAAATGACGGCCATGAATATTCTGATGCGGATGAAGAGCAAAAAGGCCGGAGCGGTAATGGCAGCTATGGATGCAAAGAAAGCGGCTTCTCTGACAGAGGGCATGATGGGTATGGCGAAAAAATTTCCTACCAAGTGAAATCTTTTCTCGGCAGCACTGTTATTTTGCATGCATCACCCTCCTGTTAATCCTTTAAAATCATAGAGATAGAAAATTCATTCGCCCTCCCTGCAGCTGGCATGCAGCTTGCCATAGATACTGTTATGAATATCTTTCCGTCAATTGAACAGGCTGTCACGGAAGCGCCAAAACCTCAGGCCTCGGATACTCAGGCCAACTTGCCTGAAAAAAACGGTGTTTTTGATCTCATGCTCGCTCAACTGATGCAGGGGATTATGTCACTCCCTGGCGAGGACGCCCTCTCTGCCGGTACTCAGCCAGAGCAGCCCGAAGATGGTATGGCCGGCCCAGCTGCGTCAAAGGATGCAGGGAAGGAGATGGCATCAATGCCGACCCTGACCGCACTCCAAAGGGTTCAGTCAGCGTTTGCCGCAGCGATAGCTGATCTGCCCGAGGTCGTCAAGACGGCAAAAGAGACTCCAGGCAGCGAATCACGAGGAGATGCAGGGACAGTTCCCCAGCCGGTGCCCTCTTCATCTGCTTCAGCTCAGACCGCTTCTGCTGCTGAAGACCAGAGGCCGGAACTGACGGTCAAGCCGGACAGTATGAAGAGTGTCCCTAAAAGTGACGTGTCTGCACAACTGCCGGCTGATGCAGTGCAGAAGGCCCCTGCAGCTGAAGCTCAGCAGCCTGCGATCATTCGGGAAACCATTCTTGCAGAAGTCGGCAGCAGTAAAGATAGTGCTGACCTGCCCGGGGCGCAGAAGCGCCAGGAGAAAAACTCGTTGCCTGAGACCTTGCCTGTAAACAGTGCTGAGCCCCAGGGGGTGAGCCGTTTTCATGCAGCACCTGCAGGCAGTCCGGCCGAGGCACATCATCTTTCAGAGAACATGCATGTGGAGGGAAATCGTTTTGTTATCACCCGTATGGACGGCACATCAATCGAGATATCGCTCCAGCCAGAAGGCTTGGGTAAACTCGATATCGGTCTTGTGCTCGACAAAGGCGTTGTGAATGCCCAGATCCAGGCGTCGAGTGCTGCGGGCAAAGACCTGGTCGAGAAACATATGTCCGAAATTGTTAATGCCCTCGCACAGGAAGGCATTGCTATCGGTGGTTTTTCCGTCTCACTGAGGGATGGCAGAAGTGATTTTTCCTGGAGTCAGGGCCAAAATCAGGGGCATCAGATTCAGGGAGAGACTGTGATGACAAAAGAATATATCAACCAACCCCGACCGCTCATCGGTCAGGGCAAGGTAAGCATCTTCATCTAATAAGGAGAGGACCATGGATATCGCATCAGCAGCAACAGGCAAGACATTAGGCAAAGAGGAGTTCTTAAAGCTCTTTACCAACCAGCTGAAATATCAGGACCCGCTCAAGCCAATGGAAAGTACTGAGTTCACTGCCCAACTGGCCCAGTTCAGCTCACTGGAGCAGCTCTTCAATATCAATAAAGGGATTGAACAGATGCTCTCCTTTCAGGGTTCATTGAACAACGGCATGACAGCCGGGTTCATAGGCAAGACCGTAGTTGCCCAGGATGGTGTGAGCGGCAAGGTCATCGGTGTGGAGTTCGACCAGAACGTCGCAAGCCTAGTCCTTGAAGGGGGCCAGAAATATCCGCTCGGCCAGATAACGCAAATATACGAAACAAAAATCTAAGGAGGACTTATCATGTTAACATCGCTTTTCACCGGAGTCAGCGGCTTAAATGCAAACGGAACTTCACTCTCTGTAATTTCCGACAATATCGCCAATATGAATACAATCGGCTTTAAGTCAAGCCGGGTCTCATTTGGTGACGTGCTGAGTCAGACCCTTGGAGGGGTATCGGGCTCATCGCAGATAGGCCGAGGCGTCATGGTCGGGAGCATTGACCCCATTATGACCCAGGGCTCATTCGAGACCACGTCCAACGGGCTGGATCTGGCTATCGACGGCAACGGGTTTTTTATCGTTAATAATAACGGCACGACTGCCTATACACGCGCAGGACAGTTCTCCCTGGATAAAAACGGCAATGTAATCAACCCTGACGGTATGATGCTTCAGGGCTATATGGCCGACGCCTCAGGAAATATCACAGGCACTCTCGGCAACCTGACCTTCGGTTCTGTTCAGAGTTCTCCTCAGATTACGGCGAACGTGACTCTTGCGTTGAACCTCGATACGACCGAAACAGCGCCTACAGCAGCTTTTACGCTTGATTCAAACGGCGACGGTATCAATAACGACCCTGCCAATTTTAATAAATCTACCACGGTCACAGTCTATGACTCGCAGGGCGGCGCCCATGACGTGACCGCATATTTCGTCAAGACAGCGGACAATGCATGGGATGTCCATTATGTGAATATTGATCCGGCTGACCCTACGCTTTTGGTCGATGCCGGGACACAGTCGCTTTCCTTTGATACCAATGGCGCACTGATCGACGACAACAGCGCCACGGCGATAAACTTCGATTTCGGGGCTGCCGTGACAACGCCGCAGGCGGTAGTATTTAACTTCGGAACAGGCACTGGAGAGACTCCGGCCGGCACCGGACTGGATGGGACAACCCAGTTTGCATCGGATTTTGCCGTGACAAAACTGAGCCAGGACGGCTACGCTTCGGGGTCTTTGCGTAACGTTGTTATCGACGATTCCGGGGTCATGACCGGTATCTTCACCAACGGCCAGTCCCGGGCGATAGGGCAGATAGCCCTGGCGACGTTTGTCTCTCCTGAGGGCCTGGTCAAAATGGGCAGAAATCTCTATGGCGAGTCTTTTGATTCAGGACAGCCCATCGTAGGAGCGGCCTCTACCGGAGGCATGGGAAGAGTGCTTTCAAATTCGCTTGAATTGAGCAATGTGGATCTGGCGGCAGAGTTCGTCAATATGATCACCTCCCAGCGCTCGTTTCAGGCCAATTCGAGGGTCATAACGACTTCTGATGAACTTCTCCAGGAGCTGGTGAATCTGAAGAGGTAAGAATAATCCCAGCAACCGATCAGAATCTTGAGTTGTCCGGATAAGGCAGGAGCAATGCGCTTCTGCCTTATCGTTTTCATATCGGGTATTGTCCGCTTGCTCCCTTCTGCCTTTGGCCTTGTTCCCCTCGGCCTTATTTTCTGGGTGCTTGGCGTTGCAATCGCTGTAGGGCCTGCCGCAAAGCTCGCTGCACCAGATGGCATTAAGTTTTCTGCTGAACCCCAATCGTTTTTCGCTCCAGGAAGCTGGCTTCCTTTGGTTCCCCTCCTTGGTAAGGAGGGGATCTTGAATCTGTCCGCACTTCACTGAATGGTTGCCTGCTCAGCAGTGGTAAGATTTACTAATCCTGAAAAGCCTGTGATACAATGCAGACAGCGTATGAACCTGGCTCATGATAAAAGAAGGGATTGTAATGTCTGAGGGGATCACCGTCAGAGTACTCGGTGACTATGGCCCTTTCTCCCGCATGGGCAAGAGCATCGGATATCTGGTCACCCTCGGCAACTCGCAGTATCTGCTTGACTGCGGCACTCCTCTTTTTCAACAGATAGGCGGCCACGGACTTAAAAATATCAAGGGGCTGATCATTACCCATAGCCATGATGACCATAAACGGTGGTTTTCCGACCTCGCGCTTTTTAATTTATACGCCCCTGATTTTGGCTCGAAGCTCTTTCTCCTGACTACGGAACAGATAAACGAGGAGCTGAAGCGGGCCTCAGGACCTGCTCTTGAGCGAAGTCTCTCCCCTGATTCAAAGAAGGTTATCGACATGCCCTATGAGACCTACATCGATCATCGAGTTCTCGGTCCGAAGCCGAAATACCGCATTGTCGGAACAGAAAGCGGGTCAGGCCAGACTGCGCTCAGCATTGTCGGCCCGGACAGCAGGCCGGTCGGCCCTGAACGCGCCAAGGTCATTATCAGCCGGGCTACCGGCCTTGCCCGAATGCTTTTCAGGGACCCCGAGTATGATGAATGGGTGGAGCCGGAATCGTTTTACTCTTTTTCCTCTGCTATCTTTTATGAGTCCGATAAAAATATTTTTACCGCTCCTGAGGGCTGCACGATCGAGGCCTTTAACGCCCCGGTCTGGCATGGCCTTCCGAACATCGGCCTGAGGTTCAGCAACGGGAATGAATCACTCGTATTCAGTTCCGACACAGTGCATGACGTTACCATATGGAAAGCGCTTGCTGAAGAAAAGAGGCTCCAGACACATGGTCTGCCAAAGGAAACGTTCGAAGCTGCATCTGTCCTTTCCGGTGACATCAATGATTTTATTGAGCGCACCTGGAGCAGAGAGCGCTATGAAGAAGCGATCAATACCTTTGCCGCCGGAATAGTGATCCATGACATTGCAGCCAGAGGGAGCGTTGTTCATACGGATTACGTGCGTCTTTCCGATACGGTTTTGAAGAAGGACAAGGTGATCCTTACCCACAGCCCCGACAGAATGACATCTGAATGGGTTTTAAGCAGGACCGATAAATTTTTCAGGGTGATCGGCGATGAGTTTTTCGAGGTTGTCGGTGATACCCTTTATCCGCTGAATGCCGATATTTATCATAAGGAATCGGGTCACTACTACGTCGGATACAAAAATCCGAAAGGTGCCTTTGCGGTCTGTGAGCAGGAGGGATTGCTTACGCTGTCCGGGGATGAGAGCCAGGGCAGAGTGCTGTTTCACGTTGACCTGTACGAAGATATTGGCGGAAGATATTTCCCGAAACTGGACCGTGACGAGGATATCTATTTCGAGCGCAAAGACGGACAGGTCGAGCGCATCACATTTTCGGGCAACGGAAGCATCGGAGAAGTCGTCAGCTGCCAGCGGGACAGGCTGTCAAAAAAATCCCTCAGGTGAAGAGCAAAAAAGACTGACAGCTCCGGCGGTGTCTGCGGGACATCAGCGTTGAAATGACCCTATGAACAGTCCAGTTCTCTTCTTAGCAGGCTTACCAATTCTTTGAGGTTAAAGGGTTTTCGTATAACGTGGTCTATGCCGTTTTTTTTCATTTCAGCGAGTTCGTCGTCTGAAGAATAACTGCCGGTTGCCATCATTACTTTCTGTGCGGGATTGATCTCCCGCATCTCCCTGCAGACCTCTAGGCCATCCATGCCCGGCATTGACATATCGACCATGACAAGATCGAATCGGCAGTCAGGCTGTCTGAAATAATCGAGACCTTTAAGTCCGTTTTCAGCAGTAATGACCTGAAAACCTGATTCAGAAAGCACTTCGGCAAGCAGTTCCCGCACGATTTCTTCATCGTCAATCACCAGAATCTTTTTTTCGGTATCCATGCCGCATCTCCCCAATAAAGTGATAGACGTCGCAACAGGCTCATCGCACCGTACTATTTTAGCATAGTTGCCTCAGCGACAGGCTGCTGTCAAAAAACAATATGATACGGCTTAATTGGTCAATTAGTTGACACGATCTGTTTTCAGCTTAAGAAAATATGCTTATATTTCAATAAGATAATCTTGGCATAGTCCTTGATTAAGGATGTGCGGTACCAAAAGCCGCAGTTAGTGCCGCTGGCATAGGTGCTGTCAGGAAAAGGAGGTCTATATTCATGGCAGAAGAGAAGCATGACGAAGAGGGAGCCGACGCCCACGCCAAACCCGAGGCAAAAGGCGGCAAGAAAAAGCTCATGATCATTGTCCTGGCGGCAATACTGGTTTTGGGCGGAGCCGGAGGTTTTGTTGGATACCGTATGCTGTCTCACAAGGGTGAAAAGGCCGCTGAAGAAGGCGGCCACAAAAAAGATGCGCAGGCAAAGACCGCTCTTATTGCCGTTGATCCCTTTGTCGTGAACCTTACCGAGCATGGCAGGTACCTGAAGGTTACTCTTCAGCTCGAACTGTCAGATGCAACACAACAGCCCGCTGTCACGGAAAAAATGCCGAATATCAGGGACTCGATCATAACCCTTCTGAGCAGCAAGTCTGCCGAGGCCATATCAGGCCCCGAGGGCAAGCTCCAGCTTAAGGACGAGCTGCTGCTCAGGACGAATCAGGCGGTGGGCAAGGACCTTTTCAAAAATCTGTATTTCACTGAATTCGTAATGCAATGAACAAGGTACTGTCACAGGACGAAGTCGATGCCCTGCTGCGGGGAGTCTCAACAGGGGACATCGAGACCGAAACCAGAAAGGATTCTGAAGGCGGCATAAAGTCCTTTGACCTGGCGAGCCAGGAGAGGATTATCCGCGGCAGGATGCCGGGGCTTGAGATGGCGAACGAGCGGTTTGTCCGCTTCTTCAGAAACTCCATATCCTCGGCGATCATGAAGTTCGTCGATATCAATATCCAGGGCATCGAGATGATGAAGTTCAGCGAGTTCATGAAGACCATACCCATGCCCTCAAGCATCAACATGTTCAAGATGGAGCCGCTCAAGGGATACGCGCTTTTTGTGCTTGAGGCCCCCCTGGTCTTTGCCTTTATCGAGTATTTCTTCGGCTCCAGTTCAGCCCGGTATGTGAAGTCGGAGGGTCGGTATTTTACGCTTATCGAGCAGAGGATTATCAGAAAGGTTGTCAATATGGCGCTTGCAGATCTCGCTGAGGCCTGGAAGGTGATTCTCCCGATAGTGCCCGAATATACCGGCTCGGAGATGAACCCCCAGTTTGTGACCATCGTAACGCCGACCGAGGTCGTGGTGAAGATAGAGGTGCATATCGAGGTTGAGGAGTTTACCGGAAAATGTTTCTTCTGCATTCCCTATTCGATGATCGAGCCGATCAAGGAGAAACTCTCTTCCGGCCTTACCGGCGAGAAGCTGGAGGCTGATCAGCGGTGGGTAGATCGTCTCACCGAAATCCTTCTGTCTTCGCCCGTGCATCTCACGGCAGAAATCGGCAGGGTTGAGCTTTCGGTCAGGGACCTTATGGAGTTGGAGGTCGGCAACGTTATCGGCCTTGGTAAAGCTGTCAGCGACGAACTCGTCTTAAAGGTCGAGGATATACCGAAATATATGGGGACGCCTGGGGTAAGCAGAGGTGCGCAAGCCATCAAGATAACCCGGACCATAGAGAAATGAACGGAAAGGAGAAGATACATGGCTGACAAACAGACAGAAGCCCAGACCGCCCAATTCAGTGAAGTGAGCAGCGATAGCAGGGCCGCAGGAGGAAAGGATATCGATTTCCTGCTTGATATACCGCTTGATGTTACGGTGGAGCTCGGAAGGACAAGGATGCTGATCAAGGACCTGCTGCAGCTTGGACAGGGCTCCGTTGTGGAGCTCGAAAAGCTGGCCGGAGAACCGATGGAGATCCTCGTCAACAACAAGCTGATCGCGCGGGGCGAGGTCGTTGTGGTGAACGAAAAGTTCGGAGTCAGACTGACCGATATCATCAGTCCTGTCGAAAGGATCAGGCAGCTGAAATGACGGAACTGGCGATGCAGATGGCGCTTGCCCTCGGTCTGGTGATCTGCCTGATCTATGCGCTCTCCTTTGTGTATAAGAAGAAGCAGAAGGCTGCGAATCTGCTTAACCTTGTGGCCTACCAGTCGTTTGGACAGAAGATGGGCATTGCAGCAGTCAGGGTGGGTAATGAGATCC
The DNA here is from genome assembly GCA_016235245.1 of Nitrospirota bacterium. NCBI lineage: Bacteria > Pseudomonadati > Nitrospirota > Nitrospirota bacterium. Next base: position 57,580 of record JACRLO010000038.1, read on the forward strand.
TTGTTCTGGGCGTTACGCCTACGGACATGAAGCTCCTGAAGAAGATCCAGGACCGGCCCGGCGCAAGCCAGGAAGTGGCAAGCATTGCCGATAAGGTGAAGAAGCTCCGGAGGATCAAGCAGGAGATATCATGAACAACGCGGTAGATATAAACAACCCGGTGATGTCCGTTTTTCTTATTATCAGCTTCCTGTCGCTTCTGCCGGCAGTGCTGGTGATGTTTACGTCATTTACCCGGATCGTCGTTGTTCTGGGGTTCCTGCGGCAGGCGATCGGCGGCCAGCAGATTCCGCCCAATCCGGTCATCATCGGTCTTTCGCTGTTTCTTACGCTTTTTATCATGGGTCCGACGGTCGATGTTATCACCAAGGACTCGGTCAACCCCTATCTGGACAAGCAGATAAATATGGGCGAGGCACTGAAGCGTGCCGAAAACCCGGTCAAGGCCTTCATGCTGAAGCAGACACGGGAGAAGGACATTGCCCTTTTTCTGAAGCTCTCCAAGGAATCGGTTCCTGCAAAACCTGCCGATCTGCCGCTGAAAGTCGTTGTCCCTGCCTTTGCGATCAGCGAGCTGAAGACCGCCTTTGAGATCGGGTTCCTGATCTTTATCCCGTTTTTGATCATCGATATGGTGGTCGCAAGCATACTCCTGTCCATGGGTATGATGATGCTGCCGCCGGTGATGATATCCCTGCCGTTTAAGCTCCTGCTTTTTGTGCTGGTGGATGGCTGGAACCTGATCATCGGCTCCATCGTAAGGAGTTTCCATTGACCATTGAACTGGTAAAAGAGATCTCCGGTGAGGTATTCAAGACCATACTGCTTGCGTCAGGCCCTGCCCTGATCACCAGCCTTGTCGTCGGTCTGATCATCAGTTTTTTTCAGGCAATAACCCAGATTCAGGAATTTACCCTCACCTTCGTACCGAAGATCGTTGCGGTCTTTCTCTGCATATTCCTGATGCTGCCCTGGATGTCACAGGTGCTGATCACCTTCACCCGGAATCTTATCGAGAACATCCCGGTGTATGTGCGATGAACCAGCTCCAGGAATTAGGAGCCTTTTCGCCGGTCATGCATACGTTTCTTCTGGTGCTCCTGAGGGCGAGCATCTTCATGAGCATGATGCCGGTCTTCGGCAGCAAGAACTTTCCGCTGCAGTTCAAGATCGGTCTGACCGTGGCCTTTGCCGCGCTGCTTTCACCCATCGTCCATGTCGAGGTGACGAATATTTCCCTGCCTGTCCTGGTGATGCGCGAGGCAGCGCTCGGTATTATCCTTGGCGGTACGGCCCGCGCGATCTTTTTTGCCGTTGATATGGGCGGCCAGATGATCAGCAACGCCATGGGGCTTTCGATCGCAACGGTCTTTAATCCCGAGATGGGCCAGTCTACGGAAGTTGCGAGGATCTACGGCATTATCGCCATGCTGATCGTTCTTGCCATAGACGGCCACCATGAGCTGATATCGGTCTTTGTCCAGAGCTATGACTGGCTGCCGGTCGGTCAGGTGAATGTGCAGAATCTTATCCTCAAGGTGGTGGGCGCAGGGTCGAAGATATTCATCATAGCCCTGAAGATCAGCGCTCCGGTCCTGGTGGGCATGCTTATCGTGAATATCCTGATGGGGTTTCTCTACAAGGCCGCTCCCCAGGTCAATATCTTTTTTGTCAGTTTCCCGGTATTCCTGGCCCTCGGCTTTCTGATCATGGCCATGAGTGTGCCGGTCTTTACGCACTTCTTTACCGGCCAGTTTCATGACGTCAATGACGAACTCTTCAGGATCCTGGCAATAGCGCGGAAATGAGAAGAGGCCGGGGATAATGGCAGATTTTGAAGAACGCACAGAACAGGCGACGCCGCGACGGCGTCAGAAGGCACGGGAAGAGGGCAAGGTCGCACGAAGCCGCGACCTCAATGCGATTGCCGCTATCGGCGGCATACTGCTGGTTTTTGTCCTGGGAGGAAGACATTTCATGGATTCGATGGGCAGCATGACCGGGAGGCTCCTGTCACTTCAGTACGGATACGAGCCGGTCACGGTCCTGCGCGCCGCCTCAGTAGAAACCATGTTCATCCTTGCGCCGTTTCTCGGCACCGCCTTTGTATTTGCCATCATTGCAAATGTTTCCCAGGGGGGCATTGCCTTAAAACCGCTGAAATTTGACTTTGAGATGATCAACCCCCTGGCCGGTTTTAAACGGCTCTTTTCGATGAACGGGCTGATGGAGTTCCTCAAGAGTCTGGTGAAGTTCGCGATGGGCTCGTATCTTCTTTACTGGGTGGTCAAGAAAGATCTGCCGCAGCTGCCCGGGCTCATGGAGATGGGATTCCGGCCGCTTTCCCTTGCATCGGCACAGCTGATCCTGAAGGCTGTGGCCTTCGGTTTTTTCTGGTTCTTTATCCTTTCGGTCCTTGATTATTTTCTCCAGAGATGGCAGTTCGACCGGTCCATCAGGATGTCCCGGGAAGAGATGAAAGAAGAGTTCAAGGAGTCTGAGGGAAACCCGCAGATCAAGTCACGGATCAGGAGCATACAGCGCGAGATGGCACGGAAGCGCATGATGCAGGAAGTGCCGAAGGCAACGGTTGTTATCACGAACCCGACCCATTTTTCGGTGGCCCTGAAATATGAGGACGGCAAGATGTCGGCGCCGAAGATTGTGGCAAAGGGAGCAAATGAGGTTGCACTCAGGATCCGGGAGATAGCGCGCAGACATGGCGTGCCGATCGTTGAGGACAAGCCTCTTGCTCGGGTGCTCTTCAAGCTCGACCTCGAGGCCACGGTGCCTCAGGAACTGTATAAGGCTGTGGCGAAGATCCTTGCCTATATCTACGGCATGAAAGGCAAGTCATGAACAGATTTCTGACCATGGTGCAGAAGAGAAGCGATGTCGTGATTGCGGTTGCGGTGGTGGCGATCCTCGGGGTCATGCTTCTGCCGCTGCACCCGCTGGTCCTTGACCTGCTGCTGTCCATTTCCGTGGCGGTCTCTATCGTGATCCTCGTGACCTCGATCTATATCCAGAAGCCGCTCGATTTTTCGGTATTCCCTTCGCTGCTTCTGATTGTGACGCTCTTCAGGCTCTCCCTCAACATTGCATCAACGAGGCTTATCCTGCTTCGGGGCGGGGAAGGTGTCTCCGCTGCCGGTCATGTCATACAGGCCTTCGGCAATTTCGTGGTTGGCGGAAACTATGCGGTAGGCTTCATCATCTTTATCATCCTTGTTGTCATTAACTTTGTCGTTATCACAAAGGGTGCGGGCAGAATTGCGGAGGTGGCGGCGAGATTTACCCTTGACGCCATGCCGGGCAAGCAGATGGCTATCGACGCCGATTTAAACAGCGGTCTTATCGACGATATAGAGGCCCGCAGAAGAAGGCTTTTCATTGCGCAGGAGGCTGACTTCTACGGCGCCATGGACGGTGCGTCCAAGTTCGTCCGCGGTGATGCGATCGCGGCCCTTGTCATAACCGGCGTTAATATTGTCGGCGGCCTTCTGATCGGTGTGATCCAGCACAAGATGGCAATAGCAGATGCTGCAAGCACCTACACGATCCTGACTATCGGTGAGGGTCTTGTTGCCCAGATCCCGGCGCTGCTCGTCTCGACCGCTGCCGGCATGATCGTCTCGCGCGCCGGCACGGATACCGATCTCGGCAAGGACATCACCAAACAGCTGCTGGTCAATCCCAAGGCGCTTATGACTGCCTCGGGCATTCTCTTTATATTTGGTCTGGTACCTGGGCTGCCTCATATCCCGTTCCTCCTTATTGCGGCGTCCTTTGGCGGACTGGCCTATGTGATCTACAAGTCGCCGATGGAAGAACAGGCAGAGGCAAAGGCCAAGGGTGAGGAGCGGCCGCAGGAAGAACCGAAGATAGAAGGCTTCATCGAGCTTGATCCGCTTACCCTCGAAATCGGGTACGGGCTCATACCGCTGGTTGAGGAAGGCCGCGGCGAACTGCTCGCAAAGGTGAAGGCAATGAGAAAGCAGCTTGCCGCAGATATCGGGTTTGTCGTGCCGCCGATCCATATCAAGGATAATCTTCAGCTTCGGCCGAGCGAATACAGTGTGCTGATCCGTGGAGTGGAGGTCGTGCGGGGCGAGGTCATGATGGGCTACTATCTCGCCGTCTCAACAGAGGGCGCCGAGCGCATCGAAGGCATTCCGACCAGGGAGCCTGCATTTAATCTGACGGCCTACTGGATCGAGGCAAAGGATATGGAGCGTGCCCAATCCGCAGGGTACATGGTGGTTGACCCGGCGACGGTGATTGCAACACATCTTACGGAGCTTATCAGAAAGCACTGCTGGGAGCTGCTTTCCCGGACGGAAGTGCAGAACCTCCTTGACAATGTGGCAAGGGTCTATCCGAAGATGGTTGACGAGCTTATCCCTGTGCATATGTCTGTGGGCGGTCTTCAGAGGGTCCTTCAGGCGCTGCTGAAGGAGCGCGTGCCGGTCAATGACCTGGTTACGATTCTTGAGACGCTCCTTGACTATGCCCCCCAGACCAAGGACGTAGAGATCCTGACCGAGTATGTGCGTCAGTCCCTTGCCCGGTACATCACCCGACAGTATCAGGCGCAGGACGGCAGTGTCCCGGTCTTTACCCTTGACCCGCGATTCGAGAGAGTCCTAGTACAGTCCCTCGAAAGCGGCGGGGCGCTCGAACCCGATACCGTGACCAGACTTGTCAGGGGTGTGGAAGGGGCCATGAGCAGGGACAAGGTCCGCGGCATGCAGCCGGTTATCGTCTGTTCCGTGCATGTGAGGCGGTTCCTGAAGAAGATCATGGAGAAGTTCGTGCCCTCGGTGGTTGTTCTTTCAAATAATGAGATTTCCTCTTCAGCGAGACTCTATACAATGGGAATGGTGAGATATGAAGATTAAGAAATTCAAGGCAAAGACATTCAGTGAAGCCCTTGCCCTCGTAAAAAGGGAGATGGGCGTAGATGCGGTCATCCTTTCTTCTGAAGAGCAGAAAGGGCTTATCCCCGGGGTTGAAGTGACGGCAGGAGCAGACTACGAGCTTGAGGAACTAAAGGCAGGCGGCGCAGCCTATGCCCAATATGCCCGGGCATCACTGAGCCCTGCTCCTGAGAAGCGAAGGGGTGCAGCCATAGAACCCGCATCGGGGAGGGACGTTTCGTCCCGCCATCTGCTGCCTGATACCGACGGTATTACCGACATCAGAAAAGAACTCGGAAGCCTGAAAAATCTTCTTCAGGACATGAAGAAGAGCGGCTTTGAGGTGGAACTTCCTGAACCGAAAAAGAAGATCTTCCGCTATCTCAGAAAACGGGCAATCAGGGAAGAGCTCGCGCTCCGGCTCACGAGTCAGAGCCCTGCTGCCATGAGTGACCTTGTTAATGCCATCGCAAAAGAGATCAGGACCTATCAGGACGTGCAGAGCAGAAAAGTGGTTATGCTCATCGGCCCTACCGGCGTCGGCAAGACGACCACGCTTGCAAAGCTTGCGGCCCGCGCCATCAAAAACAACCGGAAGGTGGCGATGATAAACCTTGATACCTACAGGATCGGCGCGATCGAGCAGATACGGATCTACTCAAAGATCATGGGGATTCCCCTTGAGGTCGCTTCAAATGCAGGCGAGCTGAAAAAGGGCCTGGAGAAGTTTGCGGAAAAAGATATGATCTTCATCGATACAACCGGGAGAAATCCGAGAGACCGTAAGCATATTGAAGAACTCAGGCTTATCTACAGTCTCGGGATTCCGATCGAGACGCATCTGCTCATGAGCGCAAGCAGCGACGACGATTTTCTTGTGCAGGCCTATCGCCAGTATAAAAAACTGCCTATCGACTGTATCGCCTTTACCAAGACGGATGAGGCGGTAAAATACGGCTCTATGTATAATCTTGCAAGCCTGTACCAAAAGCCGGTAGCCTATATAACGACAGGTCAGAGTGTGCCTGCTGATATTGAGTTCCCCAACAGCGAGCGGTTGGCAACCATGATTCTCCAAAGCGAGGTCGCAAGTGACGGATAAAATGAAGCAGAAGCAGATAAAGACCATTACGGTCACAAGCGGCAAGGGCGGTGTCGGCAAATCAAATGTGGTAGCAAACCTGGCGATAGCCCTTTCCCGCGCCGGCAAGAAGGTGATGATTATCGATGCCGACCTTGGCCTGAGCAATATTGATGTTATCTTTGATCTGGCCCCGAAATATACGATACAGCATATCCTCAGCGGAGAAAAAAGGCTTGCCGAGGTGCTCGCGGAGGGGCCGCACGGCATCAAGATCCTCGCGGCAAGTTCCGGTGTGCAGGAACTGACCGGGCTTGACGAGTTTCAGCGGCTGAGGCTGATTGAAGAGTTCGAGGCCTATGACGCGGATATCGATGTCCTGCTTATCGACACCGGCGCAGGCATTTCCGAGAATGTTGCGTTCTTCTGCATTGCTGCGCAGGAGATCATTGTTGTCACCTCACCGGAGCCGACCGCTTTGACCGATGCCTATGCGCTCATTAAGGTGCTCAACACGCAGTATCAGGAAAAGGATTTCAATATACTGGTAAATTCTGCGCGGAATGCCGAGGATGCCTTTGAGGTCTTCAGGCGACTCTCGGTTGCTGCGGAGAAGTTTCTGAGCCTGTCTCTCGATTACCTCGGTTTTCTGCCCTACGATGATGCTGTCCCCAAGGCTGTTCGGCAGCAGAAGGCCTTCATTGATGAGTATCCGAACTGCAAGGCTTCGGATAACATCCGCATCATCGCATCAAAGGTATTAGAGGAGGGGAGCCCGACCAAGGTCAAGGGATCGCTTCAGCTTTTCTTCGGCAATATGCTCAGGAAAGAGACGATTGTTCAGAGTCCGTAGCAGGGCAAAGGGAGTTTTGTCTGTTTTCTGTTTCCGTCTTGAACAGGGACAGCTGCTTCTCATAAACTCCTCAGGTAAAATTTTAGGCCCTCCCATCGGCACTGATGCACAGTTATGAATCAGTGAATTAAATTCATGCGTTAGAACCATTAGGTTATAATAATTGCGATATAGCAGCAGCTGATACCATATTTTGCATCCGGGGGATTCAAAGAATGGCTGGATACGAACCAGCATTTACCGAGGAAGATAAAGAAAAGATCATCAGGGACTTTCTCCCCTTTGTCAAATATACGGCGAGCCGTCTGTCATGGCGGCTTCCGCCGCAGCTGACCATCGATGACCTGATCAGCACCGGACTTATGGGCCTTCTTGATGCGCTCGAACGGTTTGAACCGGGCAGGGTCAAGCTCAAGACTTATGCCGAGTTCAGGATAAAGGGGGCCATGCTCGATGAACTCAGGGCCATGGACTGGGTGCCGCGCTCCACAAAAAAGAAGATCAGCGATATCAGGAATGCCAACAGCAGACTCGAACGAGAACTCGGCAGAGAGCCTGAGGACGAAGAAGTGGCCGCCATACTCGAACTCGAACTCGACGAATATTACGGCACGCTGCAGGAGGCTAGCGGCTCTATATCCCTGCGCTTTGAGGATTTTGAAGAGAATGCCGGCGAAGGCCTTAATATCATGGAATGTATCGCTGATGAGCGCGAGAAAAGCCCTCTTGCCCTTCTTGAGGAATCGGACCAGAAGAAAGTCCTTGCACGCTTCATAACCCAACTGCCTGAAAAGGAAAAATTGCTTCTTTCACTCTATTACTGGGATGAGTTGACCATGAAAGAGATTGGCAAAGTCATGAATTTGACGGAGGGGCGTGTCTGCCAGCTTCATACGCAGGCACTGATACGACTGAAAGCCAAAGTATCTATTGAATTTTCTTCTAAAGAAAAGTAAATAAGGGGCCGATAAGAACAATTATGAAAACCACTATACGTTTGCCCAGATTGCTGAAGGACATAAGCAGTGAAGATATCTCAAAAAAAAGGACTGCGGCAGAACTTCTTGCTGCCGGCGACGAGAGGGCAATCTATCCGCTGCTGAGGGCTCTGCGTGACGAAAACCCCGGTGTGCAGGACGTTGCCATGCGTTCTCTCATTGCCATTGGCGGCGAGGTCACCGCTTACATGGTCCTTCCGCTTCTGAGAGAAGATTCATATCTGCGCAATACGGCGATTATTATGCTCAGGGAGATTGGTGCGCCAACCGTGCCTCTCCTCTATTCCCTGCTTAAGGACAAGGACGATGATGTACGAAAATTCGCCCTTGATTTACTGATCGATATTAATCAGGACGTTGATGCTGCCAGGATACTCCCCCTGCTCAAGGACTCCAACCAGAATGTTCGTGCCTCGGCGGCAAAGGCAGTCGGTGTTGTCATGCAGCAGGCAGGAATCCCTGACCTCATCGAAGCGCTCAAAGATGACGAGTGGGTGGTATTTTCTGTGCTGGAGGCGCTCTCAAAGATACCGGATAACGCTGCGGTGCATGCTATCGTCGATCTTCTTGAAAGCTCCAGCATTACGCTCCGATTTGCCGCGATCGAGGCGCTGGGCAGCATCGGGTCTGAAGCAGCTTCTGCTCCGCTTCTGAAGCATTTCCTGAGGGCTGACGAGATGGAAAAGAGAGAGGCGGTCAAGAGTCTGGTCAAGATCGGGGTTACTCCGTCCATGACCGAAATCTCCGCAATTTTAGCTGATATGCTGAGAAATGGCGACTGGGAAGAGCGCCTGGTGGCACTCAAGGGCATTGTGGACCTTGGTGAAGAGAAGGCGGTGATCGACATTATCGATATCGGCGGCTCCCTTGAACCTTCTGATCCCGAAAGCGAAGACAGGCTCTACCGGATCAACGAGGCATTACGGGCCTTCGGCTGCAGCGACACCCTGATCTCCTGCCTCGACAATCCAGAGGTCAAATACCGCGGCCGGGTCCTTGCCATAGAGATTGTCGGCGAACTGAAATGTGAAAAAGCGGTCCCGTTCCTGGTAAAGCTGATTGAAGGGAATTTCAGGGACGTTCGCCGCGCAAGCGTCAAGGCACTGGGTGAGATCAGTGATGACGAGTCGCGTCAGGCCCTTGAGGATGCAGTCAACGACCACGACAGCCATGTGAGAAAGGTTGCCATTAATGCGCTCGGCAAGATAGGCGACAGGTCGTCTTTTGATATCCTTCTGAAACTGCTCAGGGTTGAGCAATACCGGGATGTGCTGGAAGAGGTCATGCAGTCGATGATCATGCTGGACCAGGAGGAACTCTTTACGCATATTAACGAGTTCGACGCGGCCCGCAAGGAGATCCTCGCCAAATATGTACATGACCCGGACGTGCTGATCGTCCTGTCCCGGGACGACAATATGAAGGTCAAGGTTTCTGCAATATCGAGCCTTGGCAGGATCGGCAGCGATGCTGCCCTCGCCCGTCTTCGTGAAGTCGTTAAGGACCCGGATCAGGCAGTGAGAAAGACTGCGATCATGGCCATGGGCGACCTGCGATGCTGTTATGACGATATCAAGGCAGCGCTCCATGATGAGGATATGTGGGTGCGGCTCTATGCAGTCAAGGCACTTGGCCGCTCTGGAGATCCGGGCATGATCGACGTCCTGATCCTGATGCTCAATGATAAAGAGATACCTGTGGTCCTTTCCACGGTTGACGCGATCGCTCAGATCGGTGGCAGGGAGGCTTTTAACGCTCTTGCGCATCTCGAGGGACACGACAACCCCGCGATTCGGGAGAAGGCCTTGCAGACACTTGAAAGCCTATGACGATTAATCTGACACTCCAGGATGCTACGTTCAAACAGCTCAGGGACTTTGTCTATGAGAAGTGCGGCATCTTCATCCCTGACACCAAGAAGTATCTTCTTGAAAACCGGCTGGTAAAGAGGATACAGGAGAAGAATCTCTCCAGTTTTGAGGATTACCTCTACCTTGTTGTCTATGGCAACAACAGCGGAGAACTTGCCAGGCTCTTTGATGCGGTCACCACAAACGAAACCTACTTCTTCCGCGAACCCCAGCAGCTCGACGTATTCAGCAATCACATTGTGCCGAAGGTCCTTGCCGAGAAGAAGACCAACGATATTAATGTTTGGTCAGCCGCCAGTTCAACCGGTGAAGAACCCTATAACCTGGTAATGCTGCTCCGGGAGAAGGTGCCGTCGATCCGCATGCAGGTGATGGGCTCTGATATCAGCGAGGGCGTGATCGAGTCGGCACGGAGGGCAAGCTACAGCTCCTACTCCATCCGGAATGTCCCGCCTGCCTATATGTCCAAATATTTTAAGGCCAATGGCCAAAACTTTGATCTGGACAGCTCGGTGCGGAATGCGGTCACTTTCAAAAACATGAACCTGATCGATGGTGCCAAGATGAAGACAGTCCGGAACATGGATGTCATCTTTGTAAGGAATGTCCTGATCTATTTTGACGATAAGGCAAAACAGAAGGTGGTCTCATACCTCTACGACGCCTTGCGGCCCGGCGGATATCTTTTCGTCGGATCATCAGAGAGTCTACATAATGTGACCCGAGCGTTCAAGCCGCTGGTTATCAATAAAGTTGTCGTGTATCAGAGGGGGTAGCAATGAAAATATTGGTAGTTGACGACTGTGCGACGACGCGAAAACTCCTTACGCTGTATCTGAAGTCAAAGGGGTATGAGGTCGTCACTGCAGAAAATGGCCTTGACGGCCTCGAAAAAGTGGGCAGGGAGGGTGTCAACCTCGTGCTTTCCGACCTGAATATGCCCTATATGGACGGTCTTGAGTTCGTCAAGAGTCTGCGGGCGAACCCTGATACGGCCGAACTTCCGGTTGTTATGGTCACGACCGAGGCAGACCCCGAGGAGAAAGAAAAGGCCATGAAAGCAGGCGCCAATGGATATATGATAAAGCCGGTGACCGCTGAGATGGTTGCACAGAACATAAAAGAAATCATGAAAGAATTATTTGGAAAGGGAGGTGGCTCCAATGTTTGATGCGAAGATGAAATTTTTGGTCGTGGATGATTTCTCTACCATGAGGAGGATCGTCAAAAATATCCTCAAACAACTCGGGTATGAGAATATCGATGAAGCGGAAGATGGCGCCCAGGCATTTTCGAAGCTGCAAAACGGCGAGTACGATTTTGTAGTTTCCGACTGGAATATGCCGAACATGGACGGGCTCGAACTGCTGAAGAAAATCAGAAGCGATGAGCGCCTCAAGGCCATGCCGGTCCTGATGGTGACTGCCGAAGCGGAGAAGGACAAGGTCATCACCGCAATCCAGGCCGGTGTTAATAACTACATTGTGAAGCCTTTCACGGCGGAAGTCCTGAAGGAAAAGATGGACAGGATATTTGAAAAGCTGGGGAAATAAAGGCAGGGAATGGGGCATCGGGATCAGGTGCCAGCCAAAAGAATCATGGTTGCTGATCCCTCATCCCCAACAACCAGCCACTGAGAGGAGCGATTATGGCAGACGAAATGGATGAAATTATAGCCGAGTTTATTACCGAGGCGGAGGAATCTCTCGATAAAATAGATCCGCTTTTTATAGAGCTCGAAGCCAAGGGCTATGACAAGGAGATGCTGAACGACATCTTCAGGTCCATGCATACGATTAAGGGTGCTGCCGGCTTTTTGGGGTTCAAGAATATTGTTGAGGTTGCCCACAAGTCAGAGAGCATTCTCAAGCGGCTTCGTGAGCAGGAGATCGTGATGTCGACCAGACTCATGGACTCAATTCTGAAAAGCGTTGATATGCTGAAACTGCTCCTGCAGCACCTGAAACTGAAAGACAACGTGGAAGAAGATATTACGCCGACGATCACGCAGCTTGATACGGCCCTGCATTCGGCAATGGATGAAGAGACTCCGGCTGCCGCCGAAGTGGTTATGCAGGCGGACCGTCCCGAACAGACCAGGGCGGAAGCACCAAAGGAAGAGACTCAGAAGCAGGAGCCGAAGCAGCCTCCGGCAGAAGCCCCCGGGAAGGAAGAGAAAAAGATCGCAACGGTGCCTGTGGCGGTTCTGCAGGAACCGGCAGCGCCTCCCTCAAAGATGCAGTCGACGCTTCCTGCGCAGGAAGCGTTGCAGACCCTCAGGATTGACGTCGAGCGGGTTGACAAGGTCATGGACCTTACCGGCGAGATGGTCCTGGTCAGAAACAGGCTGTTGAACATCGCAAACTATCTCGAATCACGCTATGCAGAAGATCAGAATGTTGAGCATCTTCTGGGTACGGTCGCCTTCCTCGACCTTGTGACGTCAGACATGCAGCTTGCGGTCATGAAGATGCGCATGCAGCCGCTCAAAAAGGTATTCGGCAAATTTCCGCGGCTGGTCCGCGACCTCTCAAATAACATCGGCAAGGATGTGGAACTGGTTCTGTCGGGCGAAGATACTGAGGTTGACCGCACGGTAATTGAGCATATCGGCGACCCCATGGTCCATATCATCAGAAACGCCATTGACCACGGTCTTGAATCGAGAGATGAGCGGGCGAATTCAGGCAAGCCGGTCAGGGGCACGCTCTCGATACGGGCTTTTCAGCAGGGCAACACGATTATCATCGAAGTCGCTGATGACGGAAAGGGAATCGATGTAGAAAAGGTAAAGAGAAAGGCGATCGAAAAGAAGCTGATCAGCGAGGAAGAGGCTGCACGCATGGCTGACGAAAATGCGATCAACCTCATCTTCCTGCCCGGATTTTCGACCATGGATAAGGCTACTGAACTGAGCGGCCGCGGCGTCGGCATGGACGTGGTCAAAACGAACATCTCGAAGCTTAACGGCTATGTGGAGATTATGAGCAAAAAGGGTGTCGGCTCCACGTTCAGGATCAGCATACCTCTTACGCTTGCCATCCTGCAGGCCCTGATGGTGCGGGCAGGCAGCAGTCAGTTTGCGATCCCCCTTGCCCCGGTTGAAGAGACCATCAAGGTGCAGCGGAAGGAGATCGACAATGTTACCGGGCAGAAGGTGCTTGTGGTCCGCGAGAAGGTCTGCCCCCTGTTTGAATTGACGGATATTCTGAACCTCGATGACCGCGGGGACAACGATTACCGCTATGTTCTGGTCATCACGATCGGCGACCGAAAGTTTTGTGTTGCCGTGGATGAGCTATTGGGTCAGGAAGAGGTTGTGATCAAGACCATACACGGGATAGAAACAGATTCATCCTATATCCTTGGGGCCACGATAACCGGTGAGGGCAAGGTTGTGCTTATTCTCGATCTGGCCGGAATATCGAGAAACGTGATAGGGGCACTAAAAGTTTAAGCGACTGCTTAGGGTCCCCGGACTCTGGACCATCCGTCTGTTAGGACTACAGACTATCCGCCTGAGTGGTTACAAATTTAAGGAGGCATCATGCAGCAGTATATCGGTTTTCACCTGAACGACAGCGAGTACTCAATTCCCATCCTCAAGGTGAGGGAGATCATCAGCATGCCTGAGCTGACGAAGATGCCGCAGTCCCTTGAATATATTGAAGGTGTGACGAACCTCCGGGGCAGCATCATTCCTATCGTCAACCTCAAAAAGCTTGTGAACCTCGGCAATCAGGAGAATCTTGGGGCCAAGGTGATCGTGGTGGCAAGCGGCAGCATGACCTTCGGTGTGCTGGTCGACGATATTACCGGCGTCATCACGATCGACGAGTCGGCCATTGAACCGCCTGAGAAGTTTATGAGCAGCAATATGGAGCAGGTCGAGGGAGTCGCTAAACTGAAGGACAGGCTCATTGTATTGCTCGATACCAGGCATCTGATACCGGGTGAGGACATGGGCGCCTTTGAGGATGTGATCATGGACGTAACTGAATCGGCCGACGGCACGGTGGAAGTCGTGAAAAAGGTGCATACCATTGCAGGTGAAACCACCATAAAAGAGACGCACGACGCCAAGGAGTTTTTTGAGAAGCGGGGAATCAATGCCCAGGACCCGCGGTATCTGATCGTTGACGACCTCATGAGCTTTATGGACGCAATGGCCGCGAATGACCATGAAAAGGCAGATCTTGCCATTCAGAACATCGTAAAGAAGGGCCAGTCAGAGCTGTTTACCGAAGTCGGCAAGATGACCAGAAAGATGCATGACTCGATCAAGAGCTTTCGGGATGCGCTCGATCCTAAGTTGAAAGATATCGCCAATGTCGAGATGCCGAATGCGGTTGACCGTCTGCATTTTGTCATCTCCAAGACGGAAGAGGCGGCGAATAAGACCATGGGCATTGTGGAAAAGTATCTCCTCGGTATGGACGACCTCTCTGCCCAGATCAGGAAGCTGAAAGAACCCGAGGACGCCATTTCCTATCTCAAGACTTTCAGAAATGGCCTTGAGGACGACATGACCGAGATCCTTACCACCCAGGCATTCCAGGATTTGACCGGGCAGACGATCAAGAAGGTGATCAAACTGGTAGGGGAGATCGAGTCAGAACTGGTCAGGCTTATCGCAACGTTCGGCGTGAAGATCGATACCGGCGCGGTTGCTGAAGCGCCGGTTGCAGAACAGGTCTCCCAGTCCGGTGTAGACGATCTGCTGAAGGATTTCGGATTCTGAAACCAATAACGCTTAAATTCTAAAGGAGAATGAGATGAAAAGGAACATTATTATCACAGCTGCGGTGGTGGCCTTCCTGGTAACACTGAATTTGTCAGCCTTTGCAGATGAGATCAAGCTTGCGGGAGGCGGAACCGTAGAATCGACAGTTATCACTCCGATAAAGGCAGCCTTTGAAAAGGCCACAGGCCACAAGATCACTTTTTTGAAGGTCGGTTCGAAGAATGCCTTTGGCGAACTTCTGAAAGGAAATGTCGAGGCAGCAACAGCTGACGTAGGTTTCAATGATCTTATGGAGATAGCCAAAAAAGAGAAGATGGACGCAGGCGATCCGGCCTCTTATCAGCATGTTGTGATAGCGAAGGATAAGCTCATCTTCTTTACCAACAAGGACAATGTTGTTACAAAACTCTCTAAGGATCAACTAAAAGGAATCATTACCGGTAAGGTCCAGAACTGGAAAGAGGTGGGCGGCAAGGACATGCCGACTATTGTGGTCTGGGGTAAACTTTCCACAGGTACCAACAGCATGGTTTCGAAGAATATCCTTGATGGCGAGCCTCAGGCAAAAGATGTTATCGAGGTGAACAGCTCGGATGATGTGAAGGCAATGGTTATTTCAACGCCTGAAGGCATTG
Organism: Nitrospirota bacterium; assembly: GCA_016235245.1. Taxonomy (NCBI): domain Bacteria; kingdom Pseudomonadati; phylum Nitrospirota; species Nitrospirota bacterium. The sequence goes on from JACRLO010000038.1 coordinate 72,681, forward strand.
GGTTTGGTCCTATTGCCATGCGCGATGACAAGATCAAATCGCCTGAGACTCCTGAGGTTGCGAGGCCGCTCATACTTGTAACCAAAGGCGCGCCAAGCGCCAATGTCCAGAAACTGATCGATTTTGTTAAAGGCGAAGGCCAGAAGTATATCAAATAGCTGGCATTTCAAAAGGAGAATGCATAAATGAAAAAGACAATACCGTACGGTGCGGTCATGGTTTTCCTTGTCGTATTGGCCGCAACATCTTTTGCCGAGGAGCTGAGAGTTGCCGGCGGTGGCGGACCGGTAGAGAATATCCTGAAGCCGATTAAGCCTCATTTCGAAAAGGCAACCGGCATTACCCTAAACATCATGCAGGCAGGCGGGACTGCTGCATTCAAGGAACTTGCTGCAGGCCGCATTGAAATTGCAACCGCAGGCATGAGTTGGGATGATCTTCTTGGTGCGCTTAAAAAGGAGAGCTTTGAAGTTTCAAATCCAGCAGAATATCAGCCTGTGACGATCGGCAAGGGGGGGGTATTTGTACTCGTCCATAAGGACAACCCTGTTGCGAAGCTTTCAAAGGAACAGTTGAAAGGGATTTTTACCGGGAAGATTGGCGACTGGAGGGATCTTGGCGGCAAACCCATGCCTATCCTTGTTGTGCTCGGTAAATTGAACCCTGGCACGAACAACACCTTTCAGAAGCAGATGCTTGATGGCGAGCCTTATACAAAAGATCTTCTCGAAGCCACTACTGCCGAGGATGTGAGGGTGAATGTGGCGTCAAACCCTGAGGCCATTGCGTTTGGGCCTTCAACGCTTATTGATTCGTCGGTCAGATCACCTGAAACGCCTGAGGTATCAAGGCCGATTATCCTGGTAACCAGGGGGAAACTATCTCCTAATGCCCAGAAACTTATTAATTACATCAACAACGAAGGAAAAGAGTATATAAAGAAATAGGAAGGAGAATTTGAAATGGCCCTGATAACGTGGAAAGAGGATTTAAGTGTCAATATCGCAGAGATGGACAAGGAGCATAAACAGTTAGTGGTGATGATCAATGAGCTTCATGAGGCCATGTCCTCCGGCAAAGGAAAAGATGTGCTTGGCGGGGTGCTTGCAAGGCTGATTGACTATACAAAGTTTCACTTTGCGGCAGAAGAAAAACTCATGGAATCCAACAAATACCCTGGGTATCTGAGCCAGAAAGGGGAACATGACAATCTGACAAAGAAAGTTATGGATCTCAAGGCCCGTTTAGATGCCGGCAATATGGTGGTCACCGTTGAGGTTATGGCATTTCTTAAGGACTGGCTGACAAAACATATCATGGGCCAGGACAAAAAGTATTCCAGTTTTTTGAATGCAAAAGGCATCAAATAACGGTTCGAATGGGTCAGTGCTGAGTGGTAACCCTTGCTGGCATATGGCAGAGAAATGTCAGGCTGAAACATTCAGCATTAAAACACCAGGCATTGGGATAATGAGGTAAACGTTGACAATAAAGACAAAGCTTACTTTAAATGCGGTAATTGTGCTTGTGATCATCGTCGCGGTTGGTGCTGCGAGCCTCATTGGCATGGGGTTTATTAAGGCACGGCTTTCGTATCTGACTGAGCGGAGTACCCCGTTTCAGATGAGAACGGTCGATCTCCAGCGGGCCATTCAGGGTGTTACTGCTGACCTCACAAAGGTCAGCGTAGCTCTAAGTAGCGAAGAGTTTGCCGCATATCAGGCTGAAGCTTCCAAGTCCCTGAATGAAGTAAAATCATCACAGGCGGCGATTGAGGAGCTTTCGGGCGGAGCGAAGAGCGAGGCCTATGAGGAGCTGAAAAAGGTCTCTGATGATATCATGCAGGTCACCCAGGAGCGGCTCAGGGCTGAGGGAGAAGCAAAAACAGCCAATGCCACGGTTACCCAGAAACTGAACGAGTCCGAGAAAAAGCTGAGAGACCTCGATGTTCAGGTGCAGTCCCTGCAGTCCAGCAAGTCCACGGCTGTTATGAGTTCGATGGACGACACCTCAGCGATCTCAAAAAAGGTCAAAAATATCGAAAGTCTCAGAAGTCTGCTCAAGGACATCCAGATTGCGCTCTTTGAATTAGGCAGAGCACAGGACAAAAAAGCGATTATTATCGCCAGGGGCAAGCTCAATGGGCTTATTGCCAGGCTTAATCAGGAAGATGCGCCCAAAGAGAACAAAAAACTGGGCGTTGAGATCAAGGTATTTACTGAGAAGATCGATGAGTTGCTCAGGCTCCGCATGTCGCCTGACACGGATGCAAAAAATGCGCTTGATGCAGCAGCCCGCGATGTTGATGAGCGTCTCTCGGTATTTCTGCTTTCCTTTGAACAGGAGGCGGCCATTGCCCGTGAACGTTCCAGCGTTGAGAGCGAAAAGCAGGGGACTCTGATGACGCAGTCAGGTGTATCCACCAGTCTGCTGGTGAGCAACTCTCAGCTTATGGCCTATGGACTTTCGATTGAAGGACTTGCGACCAAGCTTTTCACACTCAGGGCCCCAAAAGAAGTGGATGCTGTTGAGGCTGAACTGAAGAGGATATTTGACAAGGTCGATAGTGTGTTAAAAACCATGAACAAAGGCTTCTCGAAGCTCGACGGCAATGACGCCATGAAGCTTCTCAAATCATCTGAAAATTCTCTTAATGCGATTAAGAATATCCTGCTTTCACGGGATGGCGTGGCTGCAAAGATCAGGAATGAACAATTGTTGAGGCAGAAGGCGCTTGAGGCTACCGGAACATTGCGCGAGATTGTGCTCAAACAGGCCGAAAAAAGCAAGCAGACCGTATCAACGGCAAAGGGTGAGCAGGAAAAAGCAATCGGTACGGTCAATAAAATGGTCAGATTCAGCAGCTTGCTTATTGCGCTGATCAGCATCGGTTCCATTGTCTTTGGTATCTCCTTCGGTATCTGGGTCTACCGCTCCATTTCACGGCCTCTTGGCCAGCTCATGAAAGTTGCGGACGAAGTCTCCAGCGGCAACCTTGCCTATGCAATACCGAAAAGCACCGCCGACGAGATCGGCATGGTTCAGACGTCCATGGCAAAAATGGTGAGCAACCTTAAAGAGATTGTCGGCAAGATAACCGTCTCTACGTCGCAGCTTGCCTCCAGCTCTGAAGAACTGTCAGCCACAGCCACGATTATCGATAATGGGTCGCGGGAGCAGACCTCGCAGGTCGAGCAGTCGGCCACTGCCATGACAGAGATGTCCCAGACGACCCTCGATGTTGCGAAGAATGCATCGGCAACCTCTGAATCTGCCCTGAAGATGAAGGGCCTTGCAGAACATGGCAAGCAGGCAATGGAAGTTACGGTGCAGGAACTGGTGAAATTTTCCGGAACGTTTACGCAGGCTGCCGACAAGATCGAGGAGCTCAGTAAACAGTCGCAGGAGATCAGCAACGTTGTTTCCCTTATCAAGGAGATTGCCGAGCAGACGAATCTGCTGGCGCTCAATGCGGCTATTGAGGCTGCCCATGCAGGAGATCAGGGCAGGGGTTTTGCGGTTGTAGCTGACAATGTGCGGCAGCTTGCAGAACGGACAGCCGGCGCAACTGATGATATCGGCAGGACTATTCAGAAGATGCAGACCGATGTCGATGACACGGTCACCTTTGTGAAGCATGAGAAGGAAGCGGTCGAGTCTGTGGTCCGTCAGGTCAAAGGCACCATGGGAGAGATAGACCAGATTGCCGGTAACGTAGAGCAGGTTACGGACATGATCCAGAGGATTGCGGTTGCGACAGACGAACAATCTTCAACGTCGGACATGGTTTCGCAGAGCATGGAGAGCGTTGCAAATGTCACACGGCAGCTAAGCGCCTCCATAGAGGAGATCAAGCGTTCTGCCGGTGATCTCTCAAAGCTCGCAACGGAGCTCAACACCATGTCAGGATGGTTCAAAACATAATGGTTCGCGTATTAATTGTCGACGATTCCGCGTTCATGCGCAATGCGCTTTCGAGCATGCTCTCCTCTGACCCGGAGATTCAGGTTGTGGGTCTGGCGCGTGACGGTCTTGATGCCATTGAGAAGGTGCTGCAGCTGAAGCCTGATGTCGTGACCATGGATGTCGAGATGCCCCGTCTTGACGGTCTTGGTGCGCTGAAGCAGATCATGGAGCGCTATCCGGTGCCGGTGATCATGGTGAGTTCTCTGACGACCGAAGATGCCAAGGTGACTCTTGATGCCCTTGATCTTGGCGCGGTGGACTTTATATCAAAGAACCTTTCGAACCTCTCGATCGATATCGTCAAGATCAAGGAAATCCTGATCAATAAGGTGAAAGAGATTGCGAAAAAGGCGCGCCCTCTGCGCAGGCCGGTTGTTGCCAGAAAGCTGGAGACAGTTCACGCTCCAACGCTGATGCCAGTCCCCTCACAAGGAGGGACAAGCAGGACAACCGGCGAGCGCAGAGTCAGCGTCGTTGCCATTGGCTCCTCAACGGGAGGCCCCAAGGCCCTGCAGGAGATTATTCCGAAGCTGCCCAAAGATTTCCCTGTGCCGATCATTATTGCACAGCATATGCCGGCTACCTTTACCGGTCCGTTTGCCCAGCGGCTGAACGAACTGAGCCAGGTTACGGTACAAGAGGCAAAAGAAGGCGATGTGCTGAAGGCCGGCGTGGTGCTGATCGCGCCGGGCGGCGGACATATGCGGGTGCAGAGAAGGCGTTCTCTCGAAACGATTATCTCGATATCTGACGCGATAGAGGAATATATTTACCGGCCCTCGGTTGATGCGCTTATGCTGTCTGTTTCAGAGTGCTTCCCCGGCCGTGCCCTGGGAGTAATTTTGACCGGTATGGGCAATGACGGTGTGAAGGGCATGAAGGTTATGAAGCAGGGCGGCGCGCGTATCTTTGCCCAGAACGAGGAGACCTGCGTTGTGTACGGCATGCCGAAGGCGGTTGTGGATGCAGGCATTGCGGATAAGATCCTTGCGGTCGAAGAGATCGCGGGTGAGATGGTAAATTCGGTTTAGGAGGATAGGGTGAAGTCATTGTTCGAGAAGTTCAAGATCAAATATCGGTTACTGTTTATCGCTTTTATTGTTTTTTGCGGCCTGTTTTTTCTGGTTTCGCAGTCGCTTGTTTTTCTCCGCGGTCAGTTGATGGAGGACAAGAGGATAAAGACGCAGCACCTTGTCGATGCAGCATATACGGTTGTCGAACATTATCATAAGCTTTCCAAAGAAGGAAAAATGCCTGAGGATGAAGCAAAACTTGCGGCCATGAATACAGTCGGAAGCCTCCGCTATGACGAAAAGGAATATTTCTGGATCAATGATCTTAACCATATCATGCTGGTGCATCCCAAGAAAGATATGGTCGGAAAGAGCTGGGCGGAGGTGAAAGACCCGACAGGGAAAAAGATCGTTGTCGAGTTTGTCGATACGGTCAAAAAGAGCAAGGCCGGTTTCGTTGCCTATTCCTGGCAGAGGAACCCTGACTCCAAGGAACTGATCCCGAAGCTCTCCTACGTAAAGGGTTTTGAACCCTGGAATTGGATTGTCGGAACCGGCATCTATATCGATGATGTTGACAAGATCTACAGAAACACTGCCGTAAAGTTCGTCTCTGTCGCAGTTGTGGTCATGGGACTGACCCTGCTGATTATCTGGTTCATTAACAGATCGATAACCGGTCCGCTTGATCACCTTGCGGAAAGAGTTGAGGTTATTGCCAACGGCGATCTGACGGTTACGCTTCAATACGCAGGTAAGGATGAGATAGGGCACCTTTCTTCAAACATGAACAAAATGATCGATGCGCTCAATACCATGATTAGGGGTATCATGCAGTCCTCTGATAATGTGGTGGGTACTGTACATGTGCTCAAGTCTCGCACGGAAAAGTCTGCGGAGGGAGCGCGTAATCAGTCTTCGCAGTCCCAGCAGATAGCGGCATCAGCAGAGGAGATGAGCCAGACCATCACCGATATTGCGAAGAATGCATCAATTGCCTCCGATACCTCGAATGAAGCGATGGAAATGGCCGACTCCGGCAAGGAGATGACGGAGTTGGTGCTCAATAAGGTCGATCAGCTTTTCACCTCGACCGAAGAGCTTTCGTCCATGGTCAACGGGCTCAATAAAAGGGTTTCCGAGATCGGTGATATCGCAACCGTGATCAAGGATATTGCCGACCAGACGAATCTGCTTGCCTTGAATGCGGCAATTGAGGCGGCCCGTGCAGGGGAGCAGGGAAGGGGCTTTGCCGTTGTCGCCGATGAAGTAAGAAAGCTCGCTGAACGGACGATCAGGGCGACCGGAGAGATTACCGGCAAGATCAGCGCCGTACAGCAGGAATCTGCGGAAACAGCAAAGACCATGGCGCGGACCTCAGCTGATGTTTCAGAGTCAAAGGAATTTATCTCAAGGGCCGGCCAATCATTAGGCATCATCGTTGATTCGGTCAAGAAGGTGCAGGACCAGATTACGAGGATCGCGGTTGCGGTTGATGAGCAGTCAGCGGCATCAGAGGATGTCGCCCGGAATATCGAACAGACGTCAGCGATTGCAAAGGATATGGAGACCGTTGCCGGCGATGTTATGGCAGAGGTGAATAAGCTGACTGCAGTCGCAGAAGGCCTGAAAAGTTCGACCTCTGGGTTCAGGGTGCAAAGTAATGTCTGATGTCTTGTTCATAAAAGAGCAGTTCTCAGTGATTAGATGCGTAGAGCTCAATAACGGACAGCTGTTATCAAAGGAGGGTTAAAAGATGAAAATGACTTTGGCAAAAAAGATGTACGGCGTTGCGGGACTGATGATGGTGATGATACTGGCCATTGCGATCGGGGCATTTTTTGTTGCGCAGAATGTGGCCAATGAGTATGACCATGTGATCAAAACGGATCTGGCACAGCTGGAATACGGCATGGATGCACAGATGCATCTCGGCGAGGGAGTCCAGGCGTTTAAGAACTATGTCCTGCGCAGGGATGACAAGTACAGTAAAGAGTTCGATGCAATGATGAAGGAGATAAAGGACAATATTGATAAATATGCAAAGCTTTCTGACGGCGCAGAAGAGACCGCTCTTGTCAAGAAGGCACTTGCGGGCGTTGCGACGTATGAAGCCGGGTTCAAACAGCTCCTTGAGGCTGCCAAAGAGACGCATGATATTGCTGCCCTGGACAAGGTGGTCAAAGGCGCTGATAAACCGCTGGCAGATGCGCTTGAGGAGATGGACAAGCTTGCCATGAAAAACGCAGAGGCTGCTGAGGCTGCGGTGAAAGCAAGTGCAAGAAGATCGACGATAATCATGATTGTTATTGCGCTGGCCGTTGTGGTCATTTCTGCCTTCCTGAGCTTTGTGATCATCAGCGGCGTGCTCAAGTCAGTGCAGGGTGTTGCGGCGGTGGTGCAGAAGGTATCCGGAGGAGACCTTTCCCATGAAGTGCCGGTGACCAGCAATGACGAGATCGGCGACATGGCAAAGGGTTTTAACGAGATGATGGCCAGCCTCAGAAAGATCGCCTCACAGATAACCGGAAATACCTCAACGCTTGCGACAAGCTCTGAGGAGCTTTCAGCAACAACGAACTCGCTGAATGAAGGCGCAAAGGAACAGTCCCGCCAGACCGAGCAGGCTGCAACTGCCATCACCGAGGTTGCCCAGACAGTCATGGACGTTGCCCAGAATGCCTCGGCTGCCTCAAACTCTTCAAAGGAGGCTAGCCAGATCGCAGGAGAGGGCAGGGAGAAGGTGGAAAATACCGTCAACGGAATGCATCAGATCGCCAATACGGTGCGTGAGACTGCTGCTACGATCCAGGAGCTTGGCAGATCGAGCCAGGAGATAGGAAATATTGTCCGGACCATCAATGATATCGCTGACCAGACCAATCTGCTGGCATTAAATGCGGCGATCGAGGCTGCGCGTGCAGGTGAGCAGGGACGAGGCTTTGCGGTCGTTGCTGACGAGGTCAGAAAACTGGCAGAGCGGACCGGCAAGGCGACCCGCGAGATCGGTGAGATGATCAAGAAGATACAGGGCGAGACCGAACGTTCGGTCGAGAGCATGAATGCCGGTATCACAGAGGTGGAGCGCGGAGTCCAGCTGGCGGAAGAGGCAAAGGATGCGATGATGAAGATCGTGGATGCCTCAAACCGCGGCACAGACATGATCCAGAGGATCGCTGCCGCTGCCGAGCAGCAGTCGGCAGCATCAGAAGAGGTTTCTGCAAACATGGAGTCTATTGCAAACGTGACCCGCAATACCGAGGCTGCATCATCACAGATCCAGTCTGCCTCGCATGATCTGGCGCGGATCGCGACAGAATTGAAGGGCCTGGTGGGCTGGTTCAGACTGTAGAACGTTCGTGATGCCTAAGGGCCTGCCGCAGGAGCGTTAGGCTCACCTTTTTGCTGGTGTATTCGGGAAATCCTCCCATGGACAAGGGGCGCATGGGAGGCATAGGTACAGGTTGAAGTCACCTATGCATAATGGAGGAGGGGACAATGTATGGCTAAATAACTTAAATGGATAGGGAGAAAAAGCGCTGATGGATTTAAAAGACGTATCAATTAAGTGGAAGACAGCGATGCCGATTATTCTGCTGATTGCGGTAGGCATCATAGCAACGATTGTTGTGACCGGAAGCAGGACCGAGAAGATTGTTATCGATGAGGTGAAGAACTCGGCACTGAAAGGTTACCGAGATACGGTTCTGAATTCTCTCACCACGATGATGATCGAGGGTGACTATAAGAAATCTGAAAAAGCATTTCTTGAACAGATGAAACAGATCGTTGACCTGAAGGTAAGCAGGTCTGAGTCACTTGACAGGGATTTTGGAAAGGCGGATGCAGGCAACTACGCCTCTGATCCAATTGAGAAGGAGGTTATCAATACGGGCAAGGAGCATATAGCCGTTGAAGGGCAGTCTATAAGAGGAGTTTTCCCTTATGTTGCCAAGTCCAATTTCATGGGCAAGAACTGTCTCGGATGCCACAAGGTTTCTGAGGGGACGGTGTTAGGCGCGATCAGCATCAGGATAACACTATCCGAGTCTTTTGGCAGAATACGCTCGCTCCAGTATCAGTTTGTGTTTTTGGGGATCATCGGCATCTTATCAGTTGCCGTGCTCATTGTCGTTATTTTTAACATTACCCATAAGCCGCTTTTTGTTCTTGTTACTGTCATGAAGCAGCTTTCGAAGGGTCATCTGGATATCAAACTCTCCGTTGATCGAAAGGATGAGATCGGCAGCATATCGGGCAATGTCAAGGGCATTCTCGATTACTTCGGCCGGATGATCAATTCGATTATGCTGTCGACAAGCAGGGTGCTTCCTGAGATCGATGTTCTCCGGAACATGTCCGACCGGGCTGCGCTCGGCGCCAAGACCCAGACAAGCCAGATTTCTCATATCGCCGCCTCGGCAGAGGAGATGAGCCAGACCATTAACGACATAGCGAAAAATGCATCGTCAGCATCCGAGACGTCAAATGAGGCGCTCCGCATGGCAGAAAACGGCAAACAGGTTGCCGACGGGGCCGTAAATACCGTTAACAGTGTCTATGTATCAACCGTTGAGCTTGCCGGCATGATCGAGAAGCTCAACAGCAGTGTTATGGAGATCGGTGGTATTGTGACCGTTATCAAGGATATTGCGGACCAGACGAATCTGCTTGCGCTGAACGCGGCCATTGAAGCTGCCAGGGCAGGGGAGCAGGGCCGCGGATTTGCTGTTGTTGCTGACGAAGTGCGTAAACTTGCCGAGCGGACGATCAAGGCCACGAATGAGATATCGAAGAAGATCGGCACGGTTCAGGCGGAATCAGCGCAGACCTCTCAGTCAATGACAGAAGCCTCGGACAAAGTCACAAAATCGACCGAATATATCAAAGAACTCGAAAGTTCGCTCGATTCGATCGTCTTTTCGGTTCAGGAGGTGAAGGACCAGATCACGAGAATAGCGACCGCGGTGGATCAGCAGTCTGCAACCTCTGAAGATGTGGTAAAGAACCTCGAAAAGGCTGCAGGCGTTACCAGGGATATGGAGGCCATGGCAGATGAGATGACAAATGAGGTCAAGACCCTTGTGGCGGTAACCGACGAACTGCGGGAAACTACCAGGACGGTCAAGACTAAGGGCAGCGCCGCGATCATGCTTGAACTTGCCAAGACGGATCACAGGAACTTTGTAGGCAAGATTAATTCCTGTCTTCGCGGTCAGGTGCAGCTGCAGGCAGGAACGCTGCCAGATCATCATAACTGCCGTTTCGGAAAATGGTATGAGACGGACGGCGCTGATATCTGCGGCAGCGTGCCGAGCTATTCTCTGATTGTGTCTCCCCATGAACGTTTTCATATTTTGGCCAAAGAAGCGGTGCAGGCTCACTATGCAGGAGACCATCAGAAGGCCGAGCGGTTGCACGGTGAAATGGACCTGCTTTCAAAGCAGGTCGTAGACGTACTCGAAAAGATCAAGATCGAGAGTCTGAAGTCCGAAGATATTTTCTAAAGAAAGCAGGAGGCTATTATGGAAGGACAGATATTACAGCTGGTGACGTTTAAGCTCGGCAATGAAGAGTATGCGACAGAGATCCTGAAGGTGCAGGAGATCAACCGGATGGTCGAGATCACTGCTGTGCCGAATTCCGTATCGTATCTTGAAGGTGTTATCAACCTCAGAGGAAAAGTCATCCCTGTCGTGAATCTGAGAAAGAAGTTCGGGCTCGCGGCAAAGGAGAACGACGAGCAGTCGAGGATCATGATCCTCGACATCCAGGGGATCACGACCGGACTTGTTGTGGACGGCGTCTCGGAGGTGCTGAGAATATCTTCCGAAACGGTCGAGCCGCCTCCGCCTATGGCAACCAATATCAGCACGGAGTTTATAAACGGCATTGCAAAACTCGAAAACCGTCTGATTATTCTGCTGGATATTGATAAGCTCCTCGGCAAGTCGGAAAGCAGAGAGCTGGCGGCAGTCACGTCGAACGCGGTTCAGTAACAGGTCATGGTAACTACTCATACATGGTGATTCGGAGATTGGGCAGGAGAGTTGCCGACGGGTAACCCAGTACACTTGGAGGGTCTGTAATGCAGCAGGCAGAGAGGGGACAAACAGTCGTATGATCAGGATTCCCGTTGATTACATAGAATCAGGAAGTTTTTCAGTTGGAGGGAAGGAGAACCGCGTCCTGAAAGCGCTCTTGGGCGCATGCGTCGGCGTTGCCATGCATGATCCTGGCTCCGGGGTTGGAGGCCTGTTTCATATTATCCTTCCTGCTCCGGTCGGGACCGATATGCCCTGGAATGCTGCAGCATACGCCACAACCGGGCTGCCCCTGTTTATCGATGCGCTCTGCAAGCAGGGTGCGGATAAAGGACGTTTGACCGCGGTTATTGGAGGAGGGGCATTGATCGGGGACATGGCCGAATATGATCTGGACCTCGATATAGGCGGCCGGACCGCAGAGGTTGTTTTTGATATTTTAAAACAATACTCAATTCCGATAGACCGGTCTGAAACAGGCGGTGTCTTCAATATGGCTCTCAGCCTTGACCTCAACACTGGGCAAAGCGCCATCTCCCCTGTGCTTGAAAAACCGTTAGAGCCTGCAGGGGAAGTCATTAAACCGACCTCAGATGAGATCGCCAATGCCATAGCCCGGATACGGCCTATCCCCCAGGTTGCGCTGAAGATAATCAGGATGATAAGCGACAACAGCTATAGTATGCAGGATGTCTCTGAAGAGGTCCGCCGGGACCAGATCATAGCAGCCAAGGTATTGACTCTGGCCAATTCGGCAATGATCGGCTGGCCGGACCATATCGATTCGGTTGATGAGGCGCTTTTGGTGCTCGGTGAAAAAAAACTGCTCAGACTTGTGGTATCCGCCTCGGTAGAGATCTTCTTTTCGAAGTCAGAACGGGGGTATTCCCAATGCAAAGGGACGCTCTATCATCATGCGATAGGCACCGCACTGGTAGCGGAGCAGCTTGCACGACTGACCGGGAAATATGATGCGTCGGCTGCGTACACGGCCGGCCTGCTGCATGATATCGGGAAGGTTGTTCTGGACCATTTCGTAGCTCAGAATATGCCGCTTTTCTATCGCCAGACCTGTAACGATGCGGTCAGTCTTGAGGATGCAGAGGTGGGGATTTTAGGCATAGGGCATCAGGAGGCCGGCGGCAGGCTGGCCGGTCTATGGTCTATTCCCGAAAATTTGACAGAAGCGATCAGATATCATCATCAGCCTGATAAGGCTTTGCGTGATACTGAACTTGTCTGTATCGTCAGTCTGGCCGATCTTATCATATCCAGGTTTTTGGTAAGTCAGACCCTGGAATGCAAAAATACCGCAGTCCTGTCCTTTGTGTTGGATAAGCTCGATATGAAGGCCGATCATCTGTTTGATCTTCTGGGCACTATCTCGTGGGATACGCTTAACAGTATGAGGCTGTAAGCTATTATCAGATACAGTACGATAAAATGAGTTGAACGGCTGTGATAAATCAAGAGGGGGTATGATGGAGGCGTCAGAGGTCAGAAGGGCTATCGAAAAGCTTGACAGTCTTTCGACTATTCCTGTTGTCCTTACCCAGATACTCAGGGCGACGAGTGATCCCTCCTCTCCGCCCGAACACCTGTTTGAAATCATAAGCCGCGATCAGGCAATAGCCGCAAAGATCCTGAAGATGGCAAACTCTCCTTTTTTTGGTCATTCAGGAAAGATCGGAGAGATCCAGCAGGCAATCATCCTGTTAGGATATGACCGGGTCCGCAGTATCGCTCTCAGCATAAGTGTGGTCACGATGTTTTCCCGGAAGGGAGATAAAAATCTCCGGAACTTCTGGGCCCACAGTTTTGAAGTCGCGTTCATCGCCGCATACATTGCCGATAGCGCCACGATTGTCAGTCAGCAGACGGCTTTTCTGGCGGGGTTGTTGCACGATATCGGCAGACTCATCTTCTATAAGCTCTACCGTGACAGGTACCGGTCGATTTTGGGCACTGATGACCTGCTCGAAAAAGAGATAGCGATTTTCGGCTGTGATCATGCCGAGGCAGGAAGCTGGTTTGCAAAAAAGACCAAGCTTCCGGCGGAACAGGTGCTGGCGATACTGTATCACCACGCCCCGTCCCAGGCGAAGGAGTTTACGGATATCGTCTCAGTCGTTTCCCTTGCTGAGGCCTTGTCCAGAAGATACAGCCCCAAGATTGAAGATGACGGCATCTGGACAGCGGACCACGATGCCATTCTTCTTGAACTCGCACTGACCAACGAAGACCTTGAAGAGATCGGAGTTAGACTCGGACAGGAAATCCTGGAGATACAGAGCTTTCTGGAACTGCTATAATGAGGACAAGTTGAAACAGGTGCGTATTGTTTGAACAGCGTAAAGGGAGTGAATATGCAAAATAATATAGAACTGATACTGAAAACCTGTGAAATACCATCCGTGCCGATGGTTGCCATGAAGGTGCTCCGTCTTGTGAACGACCCCAATACCGAGATTGAAGTGCTTCAAAATGCAATTATGGCGGATCAGTCGCTTTCGGCAAGGGTTCTGAGGGTAGCAAACTCTGTTTTCTATGGATCGCGTCGGAATATTGACACAGTCTCTGACGCAATTATCATGACAGGCTTTCAGACGATAAAAAATCTCGTACTTGCTGCAGCAACAAAGGACGTTTATAAAAAATTCGGCCTTCTGGAGCAGAAACTCTGGGAGCATAGCATAGGTGTTTCTGTGGCGGCGAGCATTCTGGCAAGGGAAGTGGGGGGCATAAGCTCTGAAGAGGCCACGGTGGCAGGACTTTTGCACGATGTCGGCAAGGTGGTCATGAACAACAGTCAGCCGGAGCGTTTCGGGATGCTGACAGAGATGGTCTATAATGACCGCATTACCTTTACCCAGAAGGAAAAGGAAATTTTTGGGTTCGGCCATGCAGAGGTTGGCGGTCTGTTTGCGCAGAGATGGGAATTTCCTGACGGGCTCTGCGACGTCATAAGGAGGCATCATTATGAACAGCCTGATGACCTTATGGATATGGAACCTGCCCGGAGGATACTCTGCACTGTCATCGCGCTTGCCGACGCCCTCTGTGTCAGGCTTGGGGTAGGCTACCGGGGTCCCATGGCAGATCTGGTGCTGAGGGACGCAGAATGCAGGGATCTTCTGGAGATAAACGACGACCGTTACGCCGAGATCATCGAGGAGTTCAAGCGGGCCTATGTGCTCGAAAAGAGCAGCTACCAGATGTGAGAAAAACAATGCTGAATGCCGGCCCTCTGTAACGTTGCGCGTTCAGCATTGACAAAGGACTTATGGCAATAGAGGCGCTCAAAAGGATATTCCAGATTCCTGCTCTGAAAAAGCAGAGAGAAGTTGAACCTGCCCAGGAGCAGAAGAAGCGCAAGCCGCCCAAAAAAGAGAAGGAATCGTCCGGTGGAAAGGTTGATATCAAGATCTGAGATGTTATGCTGAAGAAACGTACGACAAAAGAGGGCGACAGGCAGGCCGCTGAGGCCGCCCGGAAGTTTCTTTCCCTTGAAGTCGCCGAGATTAGTGAGATCGCAGACAAACTCTTCGGCAAGCTCGATGCAAGAATGAAGGCCCTCTCAGCCCTTGAAGAGAGAATCGATAAGAAGATCGCTGTTCTGGAATCCCTTCTGCTGAAAGCCGAAAAAACGGAATATACAGCCCGCCATGCAGATGATAACCGTTACCATGAAATTGCCGAACTGCGTGACAAGGGTCTGAAAGTTGACGAAATAGCCGGTATCCTTGACATACCACGCGGCGAGATAGAACTGATACTCAGCCTCAGGAAATAACTACCGGGCAAATCTTTTCTCAACACGGCAATTTTTTCCCAACTCGCCTGAGGGGATTAGGGATTTGGTATTAGGGCTTATAACATATACGTTTACAGTCAGATGAGATCTTATTGATTTATCGAGTTTTTATTGTTAGATCGCCTCATTTCTTCATTATCTTTGCTGATTTCTAACCCCCAGTCCCTAATCCCTGCCCTGATGGCATTTGAATTGCATCTATCCATTACATGCATAAGGGAATCTATATCGCGCTCTCCGGAGCAACACTGAAACAGGCACAGATGGATATTACGGCGAATAATCTTGCCAATGCGAACACCGCAGGGTTCAAAAGAGATAAGATCTCATTTCAGGAATACCTTGTATCAGCAATGAACGGCAGAACTGAGACCCCTGATGGCAGAGCCATGAGCTTCTATGGCAGCGTGCAGACGGATTTTCAGCCCGGCAGTATCGTTCATACCGGCAATCCTCTTGATGTTGCCATAGACGGCAGCGGTATGCTGAGTCTGGAAAACGGCCAGTACACGAGGAGGGGAGACCTGCGCCTGGACAGCGAAGGGTATCTTGTCAACCAGCGCGGCATCAAGGTCCTCGGCAGCGGCGGCCCCATCAGGATAACGGACACCGGCAGGATCGAAATCAGCAACGCCGGAGAGGTTTCGGTTATTAATGCCGAAAATAACTCGGTAATCGACACGCTCAAGGTAGTCGAATTCATGGACCCCTCAGTGCTGAAAAAGGCCGGCGAAGACGCCTATACTGCCGCTCAGGCAGGAACCGAAGCCAAGGCATCTATCCAGCAGGGATACCTTGAAAAGTCCAATGTTGACGTCGTAAAGGAAATGGTCCAGATGATAACTGCTTTGAGGGAATACGAGACCTATCAGAAAGCGATCCAGTCTTTTGATGATTCAATAGGGCGTGTCCTGAGCGACATGCCGAAGATATAACAGGAGGTCAGTATGATACGGTCACTCTATTCAGCAGCAACGGGCATGGAAGCCCAGAAACTCAACATAGACGTTATTGCCAACAACCTGGCCAACGTCAATACGGTTGGGTTCAAGAAGAGCCGGGCCGATTTTCAGGACCTGCTGTATCAGACCCTGAGGGCTCCGGGTGCAGCCTCTGCAGAAGGTACACAGATACCCTCGGGTATTCAGATCGGTCTTGGCGTCAAGCCGGTGGCTGTGCAGAAGATGTTCCAGCAGGGAGACTTTATGCTGACCAATAATCCGCTTGATCTCGTGATCGAGGGCGGCGGCTTTTTCCAGATCACCCAGCCTGACGGAACGCTTGCCTATACACGCTCCGGAGCGTTCAAACTTGACAGTGACGGCCGTATCGTAAATTCTGACGGCTATCCCATGGAGCCTGCGATTACAATTCCTGCAGACACGCTGAACATTACGGTAGGTTCGGATGGCAAGGTGAGCGTCCTTCAGGCAGGCAGTACCACGCCGACGCAGATCGGCCAGATCGAACTTGCCCGTTTTATTAACCCCGGCGGGCTCAGTGCTCTTGGCAAGAACCTTTTTCAGCCGACTGGATCATCAGGCGATCCGACAACAGGCAACCCCTCAACCGAAGGGCTTGGTACGATCAACCAGGGGTTTCTCGAAATGAGTAATGTCAATGTTGTCGAGGAAATGGTCAATATGATCATCAGCCAGAGGGCCTATGAAGTGACCTCCAAGGTTGTCCAGGCATCCGATGAGATGCTCCAGACTGCCAATAACATGAAGAGATAACGGATAGGTGATGATCGATGCTTCATCAGAGGCGGTATAACGACATGAGAGACAAAAACGTATTGGCGATTGCGATGGGCGCTCTGTTGCTGACGCTCTGCCTTGTGTTTCTGATCGTAACGCTTACGGATGCTGCTACGCTGCAGATCGATGATGTCCTGAAGGCATTTATAAAAGAGAACTACCCGTGGGCTGAAGTGGATATCGCAGATATCATTTTGAGTGATGAACCTTCCACGGGGCAGCCTGAGAGAATCCTGGTGGAAAAAGGACTCCCGAACAAGACTGTCTTTGTCCTTGAATACAAAGATGGGAAAAGAATAACTGCCTCTGCCAATGTCAGGACATTTGACTGGGCAGTCATGACGAGAAGAGCTTTCAAAAAAGGATATATGCTCCAGAAGGAAGACGTCTATACCGCTCTTATGGAGAGCAGCCGCATACCAAAGGATGCAATCAGGGTTGGCGATCAGGTTGTCGGAACGGTGATGAGCCGGTCAGTGATGGGCAATGTGCCGCTGGTGGCCGTCATGGTGCAGGAATCTCAGCTGCTCAAACGGGGCAGGAGAGTGATGATCGTTGCAGAGGCAGAAGGGTTTTCGATCTTTGCAAAAGGTGAACTCAGGGAAAACAGCCGTGTCGGCCATGACGTGAAAGTGGTGAACCTTGACTCGAAAAAGATCATTGTGGGCCGGCTGATAAACGAAAATACGGTAAAGGTGGTGTTCTGATATGAAAAAGAGAGAGATGGCCAATAGCGCTGACTCGGCAGCTCTGCAGGAAAAGATGCATAAGGATGCCTTCCCAAGACTGATCATCTCCCTGCTCCTGCTCATTACCGCCTACTACATGCTCTTTTTTCTTACAGGCTGCGCAACGACTCCTGACCTGCCGCCGCATCCGCCCAAATACGTTTATCGGGAAGAGAAGGTTGCCCAGTCTTCAGTCAATTCGCTCTGGCATGATACGGCCAGCCTGTATGAAGACAGAAAGGCCAGAAGACTGAATGACCTTGTAACGATTAATGTCGTCGAGAACATCACGGCATCAGGGAAGGCCACCACGAAGACATCGCGGGACTCTTCCTCCGGCTTTGCGATGACGGATCTGTTTGGCATGAACAAGGATTTCAATATCCAGAACCTGCCTCTTATCAAGGACTTTTATAAGGGGAATAGTGCAGCTGGCCCGCAGCTGCCTTTCACTCCATCGTTGAGCGGCACGGCAACATCAGCCTTTGACGGCAAGGGAGACACTTCGCGTGAAGGCAAGTTGATAGGCACCATCACGGCCAAAGTGGTCGAGGTGATGCCCAACGGCACCCTGGTGCTTGAATCGAGGAAAGACACAACCATTAACAAGGAGAAGCAGACCCTTGTGCTCAGGGGCATGATCAGACCTGATGATATTCTGCCCGACAACTCGATCCTGAGCAGCTACGTTGCCGATGCCCAGATATTCTACGTTGGCCAGGGTGTACTGCAGGAAAAGCAGAGCCCCGGATGGCTCACCAGGATAATGGACCAGGTATGGCCATTCTGATGGAAAAGAGAATGCAGAATACGGAAGACAGAAGTCAGAATAAAGTCCCAAGGCCGACAAAAGCTGCCTGTTTTTTTCTTGTCTGTCTTCTGTCTTCTTTATTCTATCTTCTTCCCTCTTCCGCTTATGCAGAGCGCATCAAGGATATTGCCAGTTTTGAGGGGGTAAGGACAAACCAGGTGATTGGCTACGGTCTTGTCGTGGGCCTTGATGGCTCCGGCGACAAAGGCAATGCAACCCTTCAGAGCGTAGCGAATATGCTGAAGGGTTCCGGTATATCCGTAAAGATCAATGATATCAAGGCAAAAAACGTCGCCGCTGTCATGGTGACCGCTACACTGCCACCCTTTCCAAAGCCCGGAGTCCGTATCGACGCATTGGTCTCGACGATCGGCGATGCAAAGAGCCTGCAGGGAGGCACGCTGCTTCTGACACCCCTTAAAGGGTCTGACGGCAGTGTCTATGCGCTTGGCCAGGGGCCTGTCTCTATCGGCGGGTTCATAGGCGGGGGCGCCGGCACAACGGTTCAGAAAAACCACCTGACAACAGGCAAGGTGCCCGAGGGTGTTACGATCGAAAAAGATCCGAACTTCAGTCTTGGCAATGGCAGGGAGATCAAGATCTTCCTCAGCAAGCCGGACTTTGCAACTGCATCAGAAGTGGTGAAGAAGATTAACGACAACCTCTCCGGAGAATTCGCTACGACCATTGACCCCTCTGCCATAAAACTCAGGATACCTGATGAGTATAAAGCGAAGTTGGTTGAACTCATATCGCGCATCGAAGCGCTTGCCGTTTCTGTGGATGTGCCGGCCAAGGTTGTAATAAACGAAAGGACCGGTACGGTCGTTATCGGCGACAAAGTGAAGATTGCCCCGGTCGCAATTGCGCATGGAGCATTGACGATCGAGATAAAAACGGACTACAAGGTCTCCCAGCCGCCTTCTTTTGCCCCGGAAAGTGCGACTACCGTTGTTGTTCCACAGACGAATGTCTCGGTGAAGGAGCAGAAGGCGTCTCTCATGGAGGTTTCAGGCGTAACGCTTGGCGAGGTTGTCAAAGGGCTGAACGCTCTGGGCGTAACGCCGCGTGACCTGATCTCGATCCTTCAGGCGCTGAAGGCGGCCGGCGCATTGAGGGCGGAGCTGGAGATCATATGATCAGCAAGCCGATTGTCAGCGATCAGCAATCAGCCGTCAGCTCCCAGCTTCAGCACAGGAATATTGAGGAGCTGAAGGGCAGGAAAGACCCTGAGGCGCTTCAGGCTGCGGCAAAAGAGCTTGAGGCCCTTTTTGCCTATGAGATGATAAAGGCCATGAGAGCTACGACAGAAACAGATAAAGGCGGATTTGGCAAGGACACCTACATGAGCCTCTTTGACACGGAGCTTTCGAGAATTTTTGCAGACCGCGGCCTTGGGCTGAAGGAGCATCTTCTGAAAGGATTAAACAGGCAGGCTGCAAAGGGGACTCAGCAATCAGCAGTCTCTGCTCAGCCAACAGTGATCAGTCCACAGCGATCAGCCATCAGCGGGCAGGAGAAGAAAGCAGAAATACTGACCCCCAACCCCCCATCCCCAATCCCTGTCTCGGTAGAACCAAATATCCCTGTGGACGGTGTTATCAGCTCGAAATTCGGCATGAGAAAGCATCCTCTGCATGGTGACGGCAGGTTTCATCAAGGCATGGATATCGCAGCTCCTGCAGGCACCGAGGTCTATCCCTACCAGGGCGGCAAGGTGGTTTTCAGCGGGGAACAGTCTGGTTATGGCAATACGATTGTTATTGATCATGGCAATGGATACACCACGAAATATGCCCATAACAGGGTAAATCTGGTAAAGACAGGCGACCTGGTTGACGAAGATACCGTGCTTGCCGAGGTAGGAAGCACAGGGCTCTCGACCGGCCCACATCTGCATTTTGAGGTCAGGAAAAACGGGAAATCTCTTGATCCGGCAACGGTCCTTGCGCTCAAATGAAACTAAAGATGTATTACAATATGCCGATAAGAAAAGAAACAGTTCTTAGCGGAGGCGAAAATGAAGGTTTACGGTAACAAGCCGCCTGAACAACAGGATGCGTCAGGCAAGACACAGAAGGTCCCAAAGGCCGATCAGGTCCTTGGAAGCGGATCGGTCCAGAAGATCAGCCCTGTTGACAAGGTCGATCTCTCAGGGAAGGCAAAAGGTATGGCCGAGATGACGAGCGCCATTAACCAGATGCCTGAGATCCGTACCGAGAAGGTCGAAGCGATCGGCAAGTCAGTCAATGATGGCACCTATAAGATTGACCCTGAAAAAGTCGCGTCGAAAATGATTGACGAAATGATATGAAACAGGAAGATGCCGTTGCCAGGATTCTGGATGAGCAGGTCGTTGGATATAAGATGCTCCTTGAGCTTCTGCAGAGGGAACGGCTCTGTCTTATTGACCTGGATGGCGGTGCAGTCGAAGCGCTCTACAAAGAGAAGGATGTGCTTATCCTGAGACTCAGGCTTCTCGAGGAGGAACGGATAAGGCTCATGAAA
Organism: Nitrospirota bacterium; assembly: GCA_016235245.1. Classification (NCBI taxonomy): domain Bacteria; kingdom Pseudomonadati; phylum Nitrospirota; species Nitrospirota bacterium. Next base: position 93,325 of record JACRLO010000038.1, read on the forward strand.
GATCTTGGCAAAGGCGATCTGACTCTTCAGAAACTTGGAGAAATGACCGGTAACAATGCATTTCTCGATGTCCGGTCAAAGCTCAGATCATTGGTGCAGGCAATAGAAGAACTGAACAACTTTAACAGGCTTCTTATTGAGCGCTCGCTCAGCTACTTCAGAAACAATGCAGGATTTTTTAGTACCTTTGGCTTTCATGAAGGCATGCCCCGGAAGGGTATGCTCGTTTCCCGGGAGACATAAATGTCCATTTCAGGGCTTTTCAATATAGGCAAGTCTGCCATTTCAGCGAGTCAGACAGCGCTCGCTGTCATTAATAACAATATCGCCAACGCGAATACGCCAAACTATGTGAGGCAGGACGTTACCCTTGAAATATCTACTCCTGTTATGGGAACGAACGGACAGCTGACCGGTTCCGGAGTGACCCTTGCAGGGATCAGGAGAAGCTTTGACCGCTTCATTGAGGCGCAGCTGACTCAGCAGCAGCAGTATCAGGGCAGATCGACCTCTCTTGAGAAGACCTTGAGCCAGGTTGAGCAGGTATTCAATGAACAGCAGGGCATGGGTCTCCAGACGAGTCTGACAGAATTCTTCAATGCCTGGCACGATGTGTCAATGGTGCCTGATGGTCAGCCGCAGAGGATCCTGCTCCTGCAGAAGGCTGGTTCTCTGGTCGCCGCAGCTCAGAGGATGGAGACCGGCTTGACAACGATTGTGAAGCAGGCCAATGAAGGCATTGCCGATCTGACCGGCAGGATTAATGAGATTGCGGCAGGGATTGCCTCGCTCAATGACAAGATCGTTCAGATGGAGACAGGACAGGGTAGTGAAAATGCAGGCGATCTGAGATCACAAAGGGACAATCTGCTGAATCAGCTGGCCGGTCTTGCCGATATCAGCTCGTATGAGAGCAATAACGGTTCTGTGACCATTACCATGGGGATGAGGAACCTTGTCTCCGGAGGCAAGGCTAATGCGCTTTCTTCCCCGATCAACCGCAATGGCGATGCTGAACTATTTCTGGATGGCACGAATATAACCGGCCTTATAAGAAACGGTCAGTTAGGCGGTCTGATGGCAGCGCGCAATGATGTTCAGGACAATCCCCTGCTCCAATTGAGAGAGCTTATCACCTCGGTCATTAAAGAGGTGAATAATCTTCACCGGAGCGGTTTTGGCCTCGACGGATCCAGCGTCACCGACTTTTTCAGCCCTTTGCAGCTCACCTCGCAGGACAATGCTGCCACTGCAGATGTCACCGGCCTGGCAGTGACCGACTATACTCAGCTCTATGCCAATCTGTCGCTTAAGGGCTATGATATCACCTTTGGAGGCGGCAACTACACGGTAACAAACAAGGAGACCGGTCTGACCGCAGCGACGGGCGCTTATAATGCTGCCGGAACGACCGTTGCCTTTGACGGCATTCAGGTCGATATCAGCGGTGCAGTGGCTGACACGGACAGCTTCCTCATCGATCCGTCAACCGCTGCGATCAGGAACTTTGGCGTTGCGATCAGCAATATCAATCAAATCGCTGCATCTTCTTCAGCGACCGAACTGCCGGGAAATAATTCCAATGCGCTTTTGATTGCGCGGCTTGCCAGCACGTCTGTCTCCGGACTCGGCAGCGTGACTTTCATGCAGAGCTATACCGCAACGGTTGCCTACGTCGGCGCGGCAAGCAGGAGTGCGTCAGATACGTTGAAAATCGATGACAGCATGCTCTCTGCGGTCAGGAACAAGAAGGAGAGTGTCTCGGGCGTGTCCCTTGATGAGGAGGCTGCAAATATGATCCGTTATCAGCGGGCTTTTGAGGCTGGCGCCCGCATGATCAAGATGACGGACGAACTTATGCAGACGTTGTTAAACCTATGAGAATTACCTCTTTCATGATATTCGATCAGCTTACGCGCGCCATGCAGCAGCAGACAGAGCAGTTTGGCAGGCTCAATGAGCAGATGGCGACAAGCAAGAAGATTAACAGACCCTCTGATGATGTCCTTGGCATGAAGAATGCCATGAGCTACCGGTTGTCCCTGCAGAGTTATGACCAGTTCGGCACCAATGGCCAGCAGGCTGACACCCTGATAAAGTTCACCCAGTCGGTTGAATCTCAGGTCTCAAAGTCCCTCAGCAGCCTCAAGTCTCTTGCCCGCTCTGCAAGCAGGGATATTGCGGATGATACGGCAAGGCCATTGGATGCTGCCCTGGCTTTTCAGTTGAGGGACCAGCTGCTTGAGATGGGCAATATGCAGTTTGAAAACCGCTATATCTTTTCAGGATACCGGACTGACACGCAGGCATACAATGCGACGACCTATGACTATCAGGGAGATGCGGGGGTCATGAACGTGATGATCGATCAGGGTGCTGCGGTGCAGGTCAATGATCCGGGAAGCAGCGTCTTCAGTGCGCTCTTTAGCGCCCCGACGGTTGTGCCGATACAGGGTTACTTTGTTCATTATACACCGGGTGCCGGCACCGTGACCGATGTCGAGATCAGGGCGGCTGACGATACGACGGTCCTGGATACATTCAGCTTTTCAAATGTTATTCAGGCGGCAGATATCCTGGGCAATGCGATCAATGCACAGGATGCCAGGCGCATTGCGGCCCTGAGCAAGCCCCTTGATATGGTCGCCCAGAACGTCATGAATGTCGAGTCGTTCAACCATTTGAGACTGAAGCAGATCGACGACCAGAAGCAGTTCAATATCAATTCCATCAATAGTATTACCGATTTCCTTTCCAGGACCGAGGACGCAGACCTGACCGAAGTCATTACTGAACTGAAGCAGATACAGGTTACCCTGTCTGCCATGCAGGCATCGTCTGCGCAGATGCTACAGAAGTCACTTATGGATTTTCTGACGTAAGCTGCCGTCGCCAGGCGCGATGAAAACGTATTTTTCATGCAACTCCCTCTGATCATAAATGCAGACAATGTTCTTACCCTCCTTAAGTCCTATGGCAAGGGCCTTAATCTCAAGATCAATGACATCATATCGGCAGAGGTCCTTAATGTGCTCGACTCCGGTGATGTCTCACTCCGCATTCAACAGAAAAACGGAGAGAGCGGCATTATCGTCGCCAGGTCAGACATTGCTCTGACAAAAGGCATGACGGTGCAGTTCCGGGTGACTGCCAGCGATGCAGAGATCAAGCTCCAGTTTATGGGCACGGCATCGGAAGGCAATCAGATGGTCGGGAAGACCGGAGAAGAACTGCTGCCCCAGAGGGTCCTGAGAATGCTTTCTGAATTCGCCGGCTCGAGGCTGAAACCGGATGACCTCACCCTGATGGAAGATATCTTTCAGGCCCTTCCCGAGAAGATCAAGACGACATTTCCTGAGTTCAGGGCTATCGAGAGGATTATGCCCGAGATCGAAAAACTGAGTTCCGAACTACTGAAAAAATCCGTGGAAGACTCGGGCATCCTCTTTGAGACCAAGTTAAAGCTTGCGGTTCTGGAGCATGGACTTGACAGCAGCAGTGAGAGGCTGAAGACTCTGTTGAGCGGCGGGGACCATAAACTGGAACTCCTGAGGCTCAGGGAGGCGCTGCATGATACTCAATTGACAACTGCGCTGCAGCGGGCAGGCATTAGACCGTCGGAAGTGGGAGGCCTGGTCGATAAACTGATAAAAAATATTGAGTTTTTTCAGGTAACGTCCCAGGTCAATAATGCTGTGTATACTTTTCTGCCGATTGCCTGGCAGGAATTGAAAGAAGGAGAGCTTTCTTTCAAGAAGGGACAGGACAGCAGAGGAGAGTCCTATTCCTGTGATATCAATCTAGACCTTGAACCGGCCGGCAGGCTTTCCGTCTCTGTCACGCTTTTTGAGAACAGCTTTTATCTCTCTTTTTATGCCGCTGACCAGAAGCTCAGAGAGCTCATCAGCGCCGGGAAAGGGTTGCTTGAAAAGAGATTCCATGATGCGGGACTGCCGTTGATGGTCGTCAATATTGCCCACAGACAGGAGATTGACTTTGGTGCAAAGAAGACGCAGGGTCTGAACATCAAAGTGTAGGCGCAATGACAATGAACAGGGACCCCAAACAGACAAAGGCTGCGGCTGTCAAATACCAGCATGGGGACGACCGTGCCCCCAGGGTCGTTGCCAAGGGAAAGGGGGCGCTTGCCGAAAAGATCCTCGAAACGGCCCGTAAGCACGGCATTCCGATCAGGGAAGACAAGACCCTTGTCGAGATTCTTTCGTCGCTGGAACTTTATGAAGAGATCCCGCCCAAACTGTACAAGGCTGTTGCAGAAATCCTTGCATTTATCTATGCCATTAATGGAAAGGCCAAGGGGGAGACGCGATAGGCTTTCCATTATGGCCTGTCGGTTTTGATGACCTAAGAGTGTATTACGCTAAAGAAGGAGAATGAACTTCCGTTCGTCGAGAAAGGTCAGGACGCTTTGAACGGAGGAGTCGACATCGAGCTCAGCGGTATTTATGGCGAGATCAGGAGCAAGAGGTTCTTCATAGGGCGCATCTATGCCGGTATAGTTTTTTATTAAGCCTGCCCGTGCTTTTTTGTATAACCCCTTGGGGTCCCTCATTTCACATACGTCCAGAGAACACTGAACATATATCTCGAAAAAATCCTCAGAGCCGACCACCTCTTTCACATAGGCCCTGTCTTCACGGTAGGGGGAGATGAAGGCAGCGAGCACAACAATGCCTGCATCGACATACAGTTTTGATACCTCGGCTATCCTGCGCAGATTCTCTTTCCGGTCTTCGCGGCTGAAGCCGAGATTTGAATTAATGCCATGGCGGACGTTGTCACCATCCAGGACATAGGACCTGATTCCCCGGTCGAAGAGTTCCTTCTCAAGGTGATGGGCAATGGTGGACTTGCCCGAGGCTGACAAACCCGTGAACCAGACAACCCCGCTTTTATGCTTGTTCATGCGGTTCCGCTCACGGCGGGATACGAGCCTTTCATGCCAGACCACGTTTTCAGTCATGGAAAAAGTATATCAGATAATAGGGGAATAGTTCGTTTGCAAACGGTTTGCGAACCAGCAAATCCGTCAGACTATTTTTGAAAATTTGCTGTATTGGTCTGCGGATGTATTCATGGCCTTGCCATACGCGTCAAGGCCGGAAAATCTGAACATAATGTGCGAAGGATCAATTGTAGCATCGGCTGAGCCATTCTGTACAATCGAGAACGTTACATCAGCGCTGGATGTCTTGGCGTTGTATCGTACACTGATCGGATACGCGCTGATACCGACCTCAGTAGAAGGTATCTTCAATCCCCAGTTGTATGCCCCTCCTACCTCTGCACCGGTAGACCTGCTGATCTCCCAGTTGTATGGATTCTGAACTGAGGCAATATCCATATCCTTTGAAAAACCGAATCTCATGGTGAAGGTCTTCCTTGCATTTGCGGAAGCTAAAACATCATTCAAGCCGGATACTGCAGTCCCGGCACCCAGGGATGAGTTAAATCCATTTGTGCTGTATGCAAGGATTATTTTTGGCGCAGAGGCATCATAAATGTATCCCTGAAGTTCTACTGCGAGCGATGATTTCTTTGCTGAGAGAATCGACACCTGCTCGCCTGCCTTATCCATTTCACCCATGTCGGCGTAGGTGTAGCCCAATTCGCTAATAGCAGAATCAAAACTCTTGTTGACGGATAATGCCTTGTTAAGCTGCGCTATGGCATCCGAATATTCGCCCTTTTTTCTGAAGACCTGGCCAAGGCCGTAATAGCCGGATGCACTATTTGGGGAAAGCTCTGTAACCTGCTTGAATTGTACCTCTGCCTCGCTGTATCTGGCGGAGTCCAGATACATTTTACCGAGAGAATACCTGTTTTCAGCAGAAGTCGGATTCAGACGAACTGCCGCCGTATACTCTTTTTCTGCTTCGGCTGGCCGCCCGGTCTGAAGATACACATCTCCCAGGCTTAGATGGAAGCTATCCCGCGTCGGGTATACGCTGATCGCTTCCTTGTATGTCCTGATAGCATCTTCGGCCTTATCCATCTTCTGATAAGCCATTGCCATGTAATTGTAAGCCGAGGCTGAATTGTCGGTAAACGGAGAAATGCCGATAGACGTACGGAATTGTCTGACGGCTCCGGCATAATCACCCTTCTGGTAGAGGTCTATGCCATTTGCAAGCGAATTGTTCGCTAGGCTGTCATATTGGGCCTGCGAGTTCAACGTGGACGAAAAAAAACTGTCGATAAATTCGCTTGAAATCATGGCCTATCTATGCCCCATATTGCAGGAAAGGGTGTGCTGCTCATATATTTTTATCGGTTTAGTAACAATAAAACTTTAATCGCAAGGGGTTAGCCAAATAATGATGCAACTGCATATGAAGCGTCTTATCCGTCAATTAATTGACCGAAGCTAATTTTACTTGATTTATTTATTGTGCAATAGTAAGGTCAACTTATTGATTTATAATAGTAAAACAGACTCTGTAGCCAGGCACTGAAATTGCAATGTCACGTCAAAGGAGGACTGCGTATTGATTGATGATAAAGATATAAAGAACTACCTTTCTCTTATTGATAAGTCAAATAAGACTACTTCTTCTGACTCATCATTGGGTCGCAAGATAGACACGACAGCGGGAAGCGATTATGTGATCGACCCGAGTTGCGATATTCGGGGCAAAGAGAGGATGCAGTTTGGTAAAGGCGTGGTTATTCAAAAAGACTGCTGGCTGAATATTGCGTTTCAGCAGGCCGGAACAGGGCCAATGATTATTATCGGAGAGGGTTCCAATATCGGAAGAAGGTGTATTCTTTCGGCGGCGAATAAGATCGAGATTGGCAAGAATGTACTTCTGGCCCCTAATGTTTTTATCGCCGACACTCATCATGCGTATCAGCAAATAGGCATTCCTATTATGAACCAAGGGATAACTACCAACAAGGACCAGGTGACGATTGGGGATGAAACCTGGATAGGCATCAATTCTGTTATCATGGGGAAAGTAAAGATCGGTAAACATTGCGTCGTTGGCGCAAATTCCGTTGTCAATAAAGATATTCCTGATTATTGCGTAGCAGTTGGTAATCCGGCAAGGATTGTGAAAACCTATGATTTTGCTGCTGCGAAGTGGATTAGAGGTTGTTGGGAGGATGATCTTCTCCATCATCTGCAGGCTCGCGGCGACCTTGTAGATTTTATTGTGCCCTTCCATAAGCTGAAAGTGCTTCAGGTGGAGGTCTCAAGTGCGTGCAATCTGTCTTGTCCCCAGTGTTTCAGGCATATTGACGGGCATACGACCGGCTTTTTCCCTCGTGCGCTCTGGGAAAAAGACATCCTGCCGCATATGCCACAGCTCAGTGATATCCATCTCGTGGGCATCGGAGAACCCTTCCTTTCTAAAGAGTTTTTCTCTTTTGTGCAGGATGCAAAACTGCATAAGGTGCGAGTACATACGACATCAAATCTTCAATTGGTTGATGAGAGCCTGGCAGATAAAATCGTGCGAAGTGGACTTGATGTCTTGAGTTTCTCCTGTGACGCTGCTCGTGATGAGACCTATGCAAGTATCAGGGTCAACGGTACTCTGGATGTTATGAAAAGAAGCTTAAATCTGATACGTGCGTCAAAAGAAAAGCATAAGTCAATTACGCCCAGGCTTGTCCTGAATTTCGGTGCCATGAAGAGCAATATTCGTGAACTTGCCGACGTTGTGAAATTGGCAAAGGCATTTCAGGTTGATTCGATCATTGCCTTCCATGACATAGCCTACGTCAAGGATCTAAAAGATGAGAGCCTGTTTCATCATCAGGCTCTTTCTGATGAGTGCATGGTGCAGGCAAAACAACTGGCTGACAGGCTTGGTATTTCCCTGTCTGTCCCCAACCTGTTTAGTCGGTCGCCGGAGAATGTATCCCACGGTGAGTATTGCGGCTATCCCTTTTTTCATCTCTATGTCAATCATGATGGCAGGGTCGGCCCCTGTTGCATGGATTTCCCGGATCGATACATATTGGGTAACATTAATCATTCAAATCTCGAGCAAATATGGAATAGTTTTCCTATCCTTAAGCTGCGCAAGGAAGTCAGAAGCAATCCCTCCGCAGTTTGCAAATATTGCGCAGCTCACGGAAAAATGGCGATCAATGATCCCAGGCATTTTTTCAGGTTTAAGGGCAGCGGTACATACATAGAGAGAACGTTATTGGGAAAGTCTCATGGTAATTATGAAAAGGAGAATCACCAGGATGCATCAGAGCTCATTTAGCATAGTTACACGCTTCAGGGAACTTGTGGAGAAGCATTTTTCACAGAGACCGATACAGCTTCTCGATGTCGGTAGTTATGGCGTAAACGGCACATACAAAGAGATCTTCGCTGACACCGCAAAGTTCCTTTACACTGGCCTTGACGTGAATCCCGGCCCCAATGTGGATTATGTGCCAGCTGACCCGTATTCATGGCCTGAACTGAAGGACGAAACGTTTGATGTCATTATTTCTGGGCAGGCTTTTGAGCATATAGAATTCCCGTGGCTTGTTATCGAAGAGATGAAACGAACCCTGAAGAAAAATGGCCTCATCTGCATTGTAGCGCCATCGCGGGGACCTGAGCATAAGTATCCGGTGGACTGCTGGCGATATTATCCTGATGGGTTTCGGGCTCTTGCAAAGTGGGCAGGACTGGAGGTGTTGGAATCAAAAACGTTCTGGGGGACTTCCGGATTCTCAGATGGCAGCGACCAGTGGGGAGATTCCTTTTGCATCCTCTATAAGCCGAATGACGTCCATGGGGCAGTAAAGCATAAGCGAGCGGAGCGAAAATCTTTTGCTGCTGCTCATCAGAATAATCCCTTGAAATCTGCCAAGAAAAGCTCCTACTTTGGCTTCGCACGAAATGAAGTAGTGGAGGCACTGGTCAAAAACCGGATTCCTGCAGGCAAAGTTCTGGAAATAGGGTGTGCTGGCGGGGCTACCGGAAAGAGCCTGAAAGAAAAAATGGCAATCGATTCATACGTCGGCATAGAGCTTTCAGAGGAGGCTGCCGGGATTGCGAGGCAGCACCTCGATAAGGTCATTGTTGCAGATATTGAACGAACTGACTTGCAAAAGGATCATGGGCTGAAGCATAGTGATTTTGACTTGCTGGTTGTGTTGGATGTCCTGGAGCATCTCTACGATCCGTGGGACGTTTTAAAAGAGCTGACAGATTTTATAAAACCAGGCGGCCATATTGTTGTCTCTCTTCCTAATGTGCAGAACATTACGGTGGTTCAGGATCTCATCAGGGGCAAGTGGCAGTATGAAGATGCAGGTATTCTGGATGCCACACACTTGAGGTTCTTTACGCTCGAAGAATCCATGAAATTGATCACTGGGGCAGGATTAACGATCAGAAGCATTGATAAAGTGCTGAACCCGCCGCTTGATATGAGCCAGGTCAAAGACTCCGGCAACAGGTTCAAGCAGGGGAATCTTGAGATTTCGGATCTTTCAAAAGACGAGATCACGAATTTGTTCACCTATCAATTTATTGTGATTGCTCAAAAAGAAGTGGTGCCCACTGATGTTTCATCTGAGGGAAAACAGGCTGGAGCGATTGCTGCTCAGCAAATTTCGGACAGTTTTCAGGCGCACTTTCAGCACAGGGAAACAATAAAAGGCCTTACGTCGATTGTGATCCTTACGTTTAATCAACTTGAATATACAAAAAAATGCCTCAAGAGCATAAGAAAACATACACCAGAGCCTCATGAAATAATCTTTGTAGACAATGGTTCAACTGATGGCACGGTAAAATGGCTTGGAAGACTTGTCAAAGAAAACAAAAAGTATGTTCTCATTCAAAATGAGACCAATCTTGGCTTTGCAAAGGGTTGCAATCAGGGGATAGAGGCTTCGAAGGGCGAATATATACTTCTTCTGAACAATGATGTCATTGTTGCGAAGGATTGGCTTTCAGGTCTTATTGAATGCCTGACAAGTGCTCCTGACACAGGGATTGTAGGCCCTATGACGAATAATATAAGCGGGCCGCAGCAGGTAACTTCGTCTGACTACCGATCAGCCGATCATCTTGATGAATATGCCGCTCAATTCCGGCAGAAAAACAGATATAGACGCATACCGCTCAGACGTATTGTTGGGTTCTGTATGCTTTTTAGAAGAAGCCTTGCAGGAAATATTGGGCTCCTCGATGAAAGCTTCGGGTCAGGAAATTTTGAGGATGATGACTACTGCCTGAGAGCAGCACTGGAGGGCAACAGGAATCTGATAGCAGGGGACGTTTTTATCCACCATTTCGGAAGCATCAGCTTCAAGGGCAACAAGATCCCTTACGCTTCTTCCATGGGAAGCAATAAAAAAATATTTGATCGAAAATGGAGAAATATCCCTGCGCGAAGTGAGCCGGGTAAAAGACTTGCTGTCCTAAATGCAGTTGAACAGGCCGATGAGCTTTATCAAAAACAGTTGATAGATCAGGCTATCGCAGCTCTGATTGAGGGCATCAAGTATTATCCGGATGCCAATCAGATTTACTATCGCCTTGCTGAAATATTGATCGACTCCCGGCTTTTCAATGATGCCCTTGAGGCGCTTGGTGCCATGGCTGATAATGAACCGAAAAGACTGGCTCTTATCGGATACTGCAGGGAGGGGCTGGATGAACTGGATGAGGCTGACAGCTATGCGGACAAGGCCCTTTCTCTTGATGGAGGATTTGCACCGGCCTTAAATCTGAAAGGGATTGTGGCTTATAAGCAGGGGAGCCGAGAGGCTGCTGAGGCTTTCTTTCTAAGGGCAATAGACTCCGATGCCGGATACGGTGAACCATACTCAAACCTCGGGGTTATAAAATGGACAGCAGGAGAACAGATTGCGGCACTGGATCTCCTCGAAAAAGGCTTTCTTTTTGCCCCCATGGCCACGGACATCAGCGCCCTTTATCACTCTGCAATAATATCAACAGCTGAGTTCAGGAGAGGCGAAGATATAATACGGGGCATAGCGGTGTTCTATCCGTTGCTGAGGGGAATCATCCTGCTTCTGATAGATATTCTCTTGCATCAGAACAAGAAGGAACAGGCATTATATGAGCTGCAGAAGGCCATGGTAACCTTTGGCATAGACGACAACCTTCTCTCCGCTGCCCTTGAGGTCAGAAAGGAGATCGGCCCTAAGGGCATCGATGCATCTGACAAAGACGGGACCCTGTCTGTCTGCATGATCGTGAAGAATGAAGAGCGTCACCTCGCCAGATGCCTCATGAGTGTTTTGGCTGTTGCCGACGAAATTATTATTGTTGATACCGGCTCGACTGACAGGACAAGAGAGATTGCCAGGGCTTTCGGAGCAAGGGTTACGGAATTCCCCTGGACAGGGGACTTTTCTGAGGCACGTAATGCGTCACTGGAGCTGGCCTCCGGTGCATGGATCTTTGTGCTCGATGGTGACGAAACTATTTCTGCTCAGGACTATGAACGATTGCGGAGCATCACACGAAATAAGACATCGAAATCTGTCGCTTTCAACATTGTAACGCGAAATTATGTGCGCAGTTTCAGCCTCCTCGGATGGAATGCCAATAAGGGGGAATATCCCCTTGAGGAAATTGGGACCGGCTGGTTCCCGAGCGGCAAGACCAGACTCTTTTCGAATGACCGGAGCGTCAGATTTTCGGGGCATGTGCATGAACTGGTCGAGCAGTCGATAATAGCCGCCGGCATTGAAATCAGACAATGCGACATCGTTGTGCACCATTTCGGGAAGCTGGATTCAAGTAAGGCTATTTCCAAGGGAGAGAGCTACTACCTTCTGGGTATGCGCAAACTTGAAGAAAACCCGAATGATATCAAGTCGCTTTTTGAATTGGCAAATCAGGCGCAGGAACTTGAAAAATATCAAGAGGCAATGGAATTGTGGCAGAGGGCCATAGACCTATCAAAGGATAAACCTTCTGCAATCTTCTTTTTTAATATCAGCTCCTGCCATCTGCGGAGCAAACAATATGAAGAAGCCCTGCATGCGGCAAAAAAAGCGGTCTTATTGGACCCGTGTATGAAAGAGGCATCACTGAACTATTCTTACGCCGAACTTCTTGTCGGAGATTATGCAAAGGTCATTACAGAACTCGTGGCTGTGCTTAAAGAAACACCGGATTATCCTCCGGCTATGGTGCTTCTTGCCGCCGCCTACAGTATGGCCGGAAAGAAGCAAGGGGCTCTTGATATTCTCTCCTTGCTTGCCGGAAAGGGTCTGAAATTCGAGAAGTTTCTGCACGATCTTTGCGAACAGTTAGTCGAACTCGGTCGAACATCCCAAGCAATCCCTATCCTTGAATCTCTAATCGAACGCGGGGCTGGGAATGATGATACAACAACTCTGCTTGATGTATGCAGAAAAGGATGATGAAAGGGGATTAACGAGCTGTTACAATCTTGCCCTGCTCAGTTACCCGCCAGTTGAGCCCCTCAGGCCTGCTGCAATATTCAGGTTGATATTAATGAGAATGGAGAGCTTTGCAGGGTCAGGAAATGCCATTATGTCAAAAGTTCTCTTATCGATAAAGATGCTTAAACTCAACAGGTCATCCTTTATCTGCTGAGGAAGCGGGTTGTCGTCCTTTGCCAACTCTGATTGAAGTATGGTCCAGATCCTCTGGTTATGAATAAGCGCATCTTCCAGCATGACGTTGTGGTCACTCGCTTCCCAGTTGTTCTGGCATGCGGTCAGCTTAAATGCAGCCTGGGTAAGTACGGATGCCTCAAGTTCACGGCCTGATATTGACGTCTTCTGAACTTTTCTATAGGCGTCGAGATGTGTTGCGAGCATGATTCAAAACCTCCTGTTCATATTCGATCAGTTTTTTGGTTAGTTTCAGGGCCTGGTAATATTGGCTGTGGAGAATGTGTTCGCTTATTTCGGCAATTAGTTCATGCCTGCTGGGCAATGCCCTGAGTATATCCCTGATCAACTCCCAGTACGTCTTGTGATATTCGGCAAGTTTCTTCTCGTCAATATACATGAGCTGTATGGCGAGATAGACACTTTTGCAGGGAGAATCGGCATCCTTTGGCCCAAGGATATCTTTTTCCCGCAGGATAGGAACATTGTTTTCGATAACAAGATCGCTTTTGGTGGCGCCGTTCGAAATGACCGCACCACCAATGATCAGCCTCTCATGAGGCTTCAGAGAGATCTTCAGTGCCATGCCGGCTAAACCTTTATGTCCAAAATTGCACCGGGCTGTAGTTGCTCAGCAGTAACACTCTTGTCCTGCGCTATGGTATCTCTGAACTGGAAGAGCCTGTCCAGCGCAACTGATATATCTTTATCCGTTGCATCCACCGACAGTTTTTCTCCGGAGAAGACCTTCTTCAGTCCCTCATCAACCGATGACTTGGCAATCTGCTCCTCTACTCCTTTGACCTTCTTGATCAGATCGAGCCTCTGAAAGGTTCCCAGAGGGAAGAACGGAGGATAATTAACTAAAATATTATCCAGCTGAGTTTTGATAAAATCAATGCTGACGACCAAACCCCTGGCCGGAACCTGGGAAGCCTGTGTCTCGCCGGTAAACTGGGCAGACGCCGCTGATGGTGATATATTTGTCCTTGCCTGCACCGGGACATTACTCTTTTCGGCCGGCCGTATCGCATTCTGCATGGCCTGAGTTATGTTTATGTCATTGATATTCATGATAGTTACCTCTTTGTAAAAAGTGGAGTGCAGGAGAGGAATTCTTCCTCTCCTGCGTTTTCACCACTAATCAAGTTTAGCCGAACAGTCTGAGTACTGACTGCGCTGCCTGAGAAGCAAGGCTCAAAGCTGTCGTGCTGAGAGACTGCCTAGTCTGCAACATAAGCATGTTTGCGCCTTCCTCGTTGGTGTCAGCAAGTGTCAGCTTGCCTGAACCTTCGGTAAGGACGTTAATCATGTCCGTCGAGAAGTTCTGACGGGCTGTGATGACGCTCAGGTTTGACGACATTGCCGAAGACTCTGATCTCAATGTTGACAGAGCGGTTATCAGCTTGTCGACATCTGCACTTGCATTTGCAGGCAATGTCCAGCTTGCAGCCGTAATGCCCAGGGATGTTGATGAGGCAGTGAAGCCATTAACAACAAGGGTGTGACTGCCCTCAAATTTAACGGTCAGATCGTCGTTATTGAGGAGATTTTTGCCTTTATACCCCGAGTCAAGCGCCATGGTGTCAATCTGGTTGCGGAGCTCATTATACTGGTTCTGCAGTGAAGAAAGATCAGTGTCTGCTGCTACAACTGCTTCAGCAAGACGTGTGCCGTTAGATGTTGCGACGTCTCCACCAGCGACATCAGCAGCTGAATTCGAGATTGTCACAACGCCGTTTGAAGCGCTTGCAGAGAATCCGAGGCCAGTAACGGTTGTGTTGGCATTGATCGCTATTGCCAGGGCTTCTGCGTCCATGTTGTCATTGCCGCCGATGTAGAACTGTGTTGCCGCAGGCGAGCCGGCTGCTGTTGCGGTGAAGACTTCTCCGGCTACGGTGACCGTGTCAGCAGCAGCAGCACTTGCGAGTGTAATGGTGCCGGTGGCATATCCGGATGCGGTTGCACTGGCTGCCTGTGCCTGCTGAGCGATACCTCTTGCCTGTTCGATGAGGGAGGATATGCCCTTAATGCCCTTGTCTGCTGCCTGGATCGTCTGGATCGCCTGGCCCATGTCTGCCTTAAGTGCATCAATATCACCGGCGCGTGCGTCAAGAGCCTGTGCAGCAAAATATGCTGTCGGGTTGTCGAGTGCTGTATTGACTTTCTTGCCAGAGGCGAGTCTGGTTTGGGTCCGGGAAAGAAGATCTACTGTTGTCTGAAGATTTACAAGGTTTGACCGCATACCAGCGGTTAAGCTAATGTCGTTGAGTGCCATGATAATTCTCCTATTCTAGGAATTTTGTTCCACCGATTCTCGATGGATTTTTGATCCGCAAAGCGGACCGTTTACTCTTTAAGCCTCAGGATCCCTTGCTCTCTGCTCCACCTCCTCCTTGATCATGTATTGTCAGCTTCTGATATTCTTATCGGAAGACTGTCGTGAAACTTTAGGCTTTTTTTTGTGACCACAACCTGCAGGAAATAAAGTATAATTTCAGACATGCCCTGAGATGATCGGGGCTCTGATTGTCTCAGTAATGCCGTTTGCTCTATAGTTAAGTGGCTGCCTTGCGGTTTAAGCAAAGAGCTTGCCAGCAACGGCCTTAATCAAAGACGCAGTGATTCGCGGCCTTAAGAAGTATATTGATCGACTGCCCGGCCGGTTTTATGGTATTGCCGGATAAAATAAGCCTAAAGTTTCTAAAGATATATTCCGATAAAGAAAACTGGAGAACCAGAGAAGGGACATCCATAGAATATGGAGGCAGAAAGATGACAATTTTCCCGAATCAGATCAGCGAAGTCATGCATCTGTACAACAGGGTGGCAAAGATGAAGCCGTCGACCCTGCTTGAAAGGGAGAGCGACGGCGCAGGATCGAAAGACATGGTCAGTATCTCTGAGGAGGCCAAGAAGCAGCAGATCCTTTCACAGGCCAAGAGCGAAGTCCTGGAAAGAATAAGGGACGCGAAGTAGCGTGACCAGGAAGGATTTCCGGATACTCGTTGCTGACGACGATGACATAGCGCGTGACGTTATCAACTCCCTGCTGTCAAGGGAAGGATACACGGTCATTACCGCAAAGGACGGCCTTGATGCAATACGCATGCTTCGCATCGAGGATATCAGCCTCGTTATCACTGACCTTAGAATGCCAGGCGCTGACGGCATCGAGGTGCTTAAGCAATCGGCAAGAACCAACCCTGACGTAGCGGTTGTTATCCTCACCGCGTATGGCACTCTTGACACGACTCTTGAGGCGATGAAAGAGGGCGCATATGATTACCTGACCAAACCGTTTAAGGGGCAGGAGATCATTTTTGTGGTCGAGCGAGCATACAAGCGGGTGCTTCTCATTCAGGAAAACAAGGAACTGGTAAAGCAGCTCAGGGACACCTACCGCGACATAGAACTTCTGAAAACCGTGGTCGATAAGGGGAACCCTGAAATAACAGCCTCATGGCTGGAACGGATCGAGCGTCTGAAAGCCGTGAATGTTTTATCGGAGGATGAGTCTCATATCTTGAAGGAAAGGCTGATCAGGGGTCATGGACAAGGGGCGAATATTAATAGTAGATGATGATCCCATTGTCCGGGACGTCCTTTATGACATTCTAAACAATGTTGGAGGCTATCAGGCGGATCTCGCCTTTGATGGCATCGACGGGCTCGAAAAGCTGAGTCGGCAGGAATACGACATCGTATTCACTGACCTTACCATGCCGCGGATGAACGGCATGGATTTCCTGAAGGAAACCATCAAAACGGTACCCGGCGTCCCTGTGGTGGTGATTACCGGATTTTCCTCCATAGACAATGCCGTAAACGCCATGAGAGAAGGGGCAAAGGACTTCATCACCAAACCCTTCAAGATCGAGACCGTTCTCGGGACTGCAGCGAAAATCCTGGGGGAAAGAAGACTCCTCTTCAAGATTTCTCATAACCACGACAACGAAAATATGGTCGGCAAGCTCAACAGCGAGCTCTTCAAAAGTCTTCACGAGATCGGCATCCTCCAGTCGATCAGCAACGAGATCGATGGTATTTTCAGCAATAAAGAGATATACGAGAAGCTTGTTGAGATGGTGTCGAGGCTGTTTGTAGTCAGAGAGGCATCGTTTGGCATTGTAGAAAACGGTGATTTAAAGATCGAGGCGGCAATCGGCACAACTGCGCGGACCATCAGTAGTATCGGGACGATATTTGAGACGGTGATCAGCGCCAAAACGTATTATATGGCGCTACCCGGGGAGCTTAATCCCCATGACAACACGCCTCTGACTTCCCCGTTCTTTTCGATTCCCCTGATCATGAATGAAGAAGTCTTCGGCATACTCAATATTTCCCATAAAGCCGATGGCACTGCCTTTACCGATTATGAGATTTCTCTCGCCCTGACCTTTGCGAAAAAGGCGGCGCTGAGGATCGAAAATAATGCCCTGTACGAAGTTTTTTACAGCAATCTTATCAATACCCTGAAATCTCTTGTTACCAGCATTGAGGCGCGTGACATCTATACCAGAAACCATTCCGAGCGGGTTGCAAATTATGCGCTGCAGGTGGCAGAGGTTATGAACTTCAGCAATGATGACAAGGAGATCATCAGGTTCGGCGGATATCTCCATGACATCGGCAAGATTGGCGTACGGGATACGGTTCTGCTAAAGCCTTCCAAGCTGACGGACGACGAGTTCCGGGAAATCAGGTTGCATCCTGTGATAGGTGATAATATAATAAAGCCCATAAAGTTTTTTCCCAGAGAACGGGAACTGATCCGTCATCATCATGAGCGGTTTGACGGAAAAGGATATCCCGATGGTCTCGCGGGTGAAAGGATTCCGCTTGTGGTGAGGATTATGAACGTAGTCGATACCTTTGACGCTATGACGACATCAAGACCCTATAGAACAGCGAGGACTCATAAGGATGCGGTTGAAGAGCTGCTGCGCTGCTCCGGCACCCAGTTTGACGGAGAGATCGTCAAGGCATTTCTCCAGACTCCTGCCGGCAGAGGTGAATCGGTTGGATCTTAATGTCGGTGAGCAGATCTTTTTCCGGATAGCAAAAGACGGATTCCGGTACAGCGGCTCTATCGTGTCAGTCAATAACGCCGGTGTCGTGATCAGGGCCAACGACGAGGTGACCTGCGATGTGCGCAAGGGAGACCAGCTTATTATTTCTGCTCCTGAATCGGATTTTTATACGGAGGTCATGACCAGGGACAAGACCATGTTCAGCGTCAAGAGGCTCTGGTGTGACAGACGTGAATTTTTCAGAATCGACGATGTCTTCCCTGTTGACTGCAGGAAAGTTACGGATGCAGGCGCACCGAAGAAGCCTAAGCTGGTGGCAGGATTCGGCTCTGAGACCGGGACGCTCGAACTGCCGGAAGATGCCGTGCACCCCAAGCTCTGGAACATGCTGGTTGACATTAATACCAAGCTTGGGATAATCCTCGAGCGGCTGGATCTGCATAGAGAGGGATTTGCCCAGATCGAAAACAGACGGGTGAATCTGAGTGCAACCGGGCTGAAGGTGATTACACCAGAGAAGGCTGAGGTCGGCGACAACGTTGAAATAAAGATGCTTCTCCCTACCTATCCACCCATAGGGATACTTGCGTTTGGCCGCGTGGTGAGGGCCGTTAAGGCGGACAATGACGAATTTGAACTGGCGCTTCATTTTGATGAAATGGATGAGGATATCCGTGATGAGATTATTCAATATACGCTGAAGCGCCAGAGAGAGCTTATCCGGTCGCAAAGGCAAAAAGAGAAATAATGCTTGATGGACCGCACGAGCCTTATAGGAATATTCCTTGGTATTGTTGCGGTCATCGGCGGTAATTATCTTGAGGGCGGCAAAATCAGTTCCATTCTGCAGCCTACCGCAGCCCTGATTGTCTTTGGCGGTACTCTCGGCGCTACACTCCTGAGTTCTTCTACCCGCGATGTGCTCCATGCGATTATGGCACTCAAAGCTGTCTTTTATGAGAAGCCGGTCCATCCGCAGCAATTCATCGAAGATATTATCCGGTACTCGGACCTTGTGCGGAAGAACGGCCTTGTTGTCCTTGATCGTGAGATACCCCGCATAGAAGATCCTTATTTCAAAAGGGTTATGATGCTTGCGGTTGATCGTATGGCTGCCAAGACTCTGAAAGATACGTTTGATCAGGAGAACATGACCTACGAAGAAGAGAAGAGACGGGTTGCCAAAATATTTGATACTGCGGGCGGGTTTGCGCCAACGATCGGCATCCTGGGCGCTGTGCTGGGTCTTATGCAGGTGATGGAGAACCTTTCAGATCCCTCCAGGCTTGGTGCCGGCATTGCCGTAGCTTTTGTGGCCACGGTGTATGGTGTCGGTTCTGCAAACCTCCTGCTGATTCCGATCTCAAAAAAGCTGATCAACAGGCTAAATAACGAAATGGCATTGCGTGAAATGATCCTTGAAGGCGTGGTTGGCATCCAGTCGGGCATGAATCCCCACTATCTGCGGGAGAGGCTGGCAGGTTTTATCTCTGAGCATCAGAGGAAGGTCCAATAATGAGGAAAAGACGCGTTGAGGATCACGACAATCCGGACCGCTGGATTGTCTCCTATGCCGATTTTGTAACCCTTCTTTTTGCCTTCTTCACAACCATGTATGCCATCAGTCAGGTGGATTCAGGAAAGCTCAGGATGTTCACCGGTTCCATGAAATCTGCCTTTAAAACGGAAGATGCCAGGACCGTGAAACCGGTCATAGAAGGGATCGTGCCGGTTGCCCCTGAGACGCTATCGATAGAACAGGAACTGAGGTCCCGGGTTGAGCCATTACCGTCAAAGGAAGATATTGAGATCAGCCATGACGAGCGCGGTATCGTCCTCTCGATCGGGGACAATGTTCTGTTTGAAGCCGGCAAGGCAGGTCTTATGCAGGATGCGCATTCAACGCTTGGCGCTGTCGCTGCAGTCCTGAGAAAACTGCCGAACAAGGTAGTCATTGAGGGGCATACGGACAATATTCCCATAGCCGATTCCCGCGGCCGCTTTGCCTCAAACTGGGACCTTTCGACGGCCCGGGCAACGACTGTTCTGAGTTATCTTCTGGTTACCTATAATCTGCCGCCCGAGCGGTTTGCGGCAGCAGGGTACGCTGAGTTCAAACCAAAGGCAGCCAATGCCAGTCCTGAGGGAAGGGCAAAGAACCGCAGAGTTGACATTATTATACTGAGCAGTGGCAGATAGCATTTGAGCGTTACGAATGGAAAGCGGAGATAAGCAGATACCTATGACTGAACAAGTCCCATCAAGGATAGACAGCGATTTTGTCGAGAAGATCATCAGGAGTCAGGAGCACTGGCAGACTACGATTGATGCGGTCAGGGACTATATCTTCGTGATCGGCGGTGACCATATTATCAGGAAGGCGAATCTCTCTTTTGCAGAAAAATTTCAGAAGCATCCGAGAGAGATCATAGGGCTCAATGTGAATGAACTCCTCTGTTTTGAGATCCCGCAGCCTGAGACGCTTGCGACAGGGGCTGAGTCTGCGGAGAATATCATATCAAAAGAGATCACCATAAAAGAGAGCACCTTTGTGCTCAGCGTCTTCCCGGCGCGCTATGATGAAGAGATGGTATATGTCTACGTGATGAAAGACATCACCGAACTGATTGACCTCAAAAATAAGCTTTACTACACCTACAATCTTGCGTCTCTTGGCAGACTGGTTTCGGGCGTTGCCCATGAGTTGAATAACCCGCTGACCGGAATTCTCGGATATGCCGAACTGCTCGGCATGAAGCTGCAGGATGAGGCAGTAAAGAAGGATCTTGATAAGATTTACCGGTCAGCCGAACGGTGCAAGGTGATTATCGACAGCCTGCTCTGTTTTTCGCGGCAGCAGGCAACGCAGAGAAGCCTTGGCTATATCCATGACATTATCGACAAGACGGTCGAGCTGAGGGCCTACTGGCACAGGATACAGAACATGGAGCTTATCAGGGAGTACCAGGAGAATATGCCCCTTGCCTATCTCGATACGCAGCAGGTCCAGCAGGTGGTTCTAAACATCCTCATGAACGCTGAACAGGCAATAGCGGAGAGCGGAAGAAACGGCAGGATCGTTATCAATGTTTCATATGACAAGGGAAAAGAGAGAATTATGGTAAGTATCTCTGACAATGGCATAGGTATTCCCAAAGAGAATATGGCGAAGATCTTTGACCCCTTCTATACTACCAAGCCGGTGAACAAGGGAACCGGACTGGGGCTCTCCATATCGTATGGCATAGTGCTTGAGCATGGTGGTACGATACAGGTGCAGAGCACCGTAGGAGAAGGGACAACATTTACCATAGAATTTCCATTAAAATAGCAGTATGACGGTATGTAATTACGATATCAGCAGTAATGAGGGGTAATCCATGTTTGCAGGTATAGGTGTAGCACTGGTTCTGGCGGCAGTCATAGGCGGCTTTCTTATGGAAGGAGGCAACCTGCATGTCATGATTCAGCCTGCCGAATATGTCATTATTTTTGGTGCGGCATTAGGGGCATTTTTTATTGCCTCTCCCGGCAGTATTGTTCCGCTGGTCTTCAAGAGTGTGGGTTCAATCTTTGGCTCCGGAGCAATATCAAAGGCCCAGTATCTTGAGCTGCTTTCATTGATGAATACCATATTTTCGAAGATTCGCAAAGACGGGCTCATATCGATCGAGGCTGACATCGAAAATCCGAAGAAGAGCCCTCTTTTCAGCAAATACAAGTCAGTAATCGCCAACCACCATGCCCTTGATTTCATCTGCGATAACCTGAAGGTGATGATCACGACGAACATGCCTCCCCATGAACTCGAAAGCCTCATGGACGTCGATATCGGCGCACATCATCATGTCGAGATGATACCGTCGGAGAGCATTACCAAGGTTGCGGATGCGCTTCCCGGATTAGGTATTGTTGCCGCTGTTCTGGGTGTTGTGCTTACCATGGGAAAGATTGATCAGCCGCCTTCGGTGCTGGGCCACAGCATTGGCGCGGCACTGGTCGGGACCTTTCTCGGCGTGCTTGCCTGTTACGGTTTTGTCGGGCCTATTGCGACGAACCTCGAAAACCAGGCAAAGATAAAGGGAGTCTATTTTGAAGTTATCAAGGTCTCGCTGGTGGCCTTTGTGGGCGGCGCTGCTCCCCAGATGGCAGTAGAGCTTGGCAGAAGGGCCATATCAGGGCAGGACCGCCCCAGCTTTCTGGAACTCGAAAAGGGTATCCGCAAATAATGAAGGCCCAGAAAAATATCATCATCAAGAGGGTCAAGAAGGGTGGGCACGGCGGTCACCATGGCGGCAGCTGGAAGGTGGCGTATGCTGATTTCGTGACTGCGATGATGGCCTTCTTTCTGCTTCTGTGGCTTCTGAGCATGGTTTCACCCGAGAAGAGGGCAAGAGTCTCGACTTATTTCAAATCGTTCAATATCTTCGATAAGGCAGGAACTTCCATGATGCTTGACCAGCCAGGAGGTGCTGTTGGTGACTCAGGCGGCAGCTTTGGAAGGATGGATAAGTCTATGGGCAAAGGAGCTACCGATGATCCTCAGATCTATACTCCGGAAAAGTTCAAGGATAAGCTGAGGGGCGTAATAGAATCGAAGCTCGCTGATGTCAAGGATCAGGTGCTGGTCGATGTTTTTGAGGGTGGCGTGAGAATCCAGCTGACCGATAAGGAAGGAAAACTGATGTTCCCCCTGGGAGGAGCTGAACTGACGCCTGAGGCAAAGCGGATCTTGAAGGTGATAACAGAGAATTTTAATGATAATGAAAACAAAATAGCGATTGAGGGCCACACGGATGCTCTCAGCTATTCGTCAAACCGGTACACCAACTGGGAGCTGTCTACGGAACGGGCGTCTATTGCGCGGAAGGAACTTGAAAAAAATGGTTTAAATCCTGACAGACTGAGCAGAGTCGCGGGCTATGCCGCTACTGATCCGCTGATCAAGGACAATCCAAACGATCCCCGCAACCGGAGGATCAGTATAATTCTGCTTTATCCTGATCAAAAAAAGCCGGCAGCGGTTGTCAGCCCTGATGCGATTTCAACGCAGACGCCATCTCCGGCAACGGGTGGACGGTAGGGGATTCGAACCCCCGACTTCCCGCTGCTTTACCCTCTGGCAGGGGAACGTGGCGCTCTCCCAGCTGAGCTGACCGCCCATAGAGTAGTAACCGGTATCGGTGCGTAAACCATTCATTGTGTCAACGAATTCTTGACACGGTTTTTCTTAACCTCTTATAATCAATGCTCACTGTTTCCCGTATGCGCCTGTAGCTCAGTTGGATAGAGCAACTGCCTTCTAATCCGGCATCCCTCAACATTTACTACCTGAATTTCCTTTTGGTTATAATGGGTTATAGCATATTATTTTGAGGCGGTGGGAGTTTTGGCGTCATTGATACTGGTTCAACTGATAACCTGCGAAGCAAAGTCTCATAAATTTCTGTCGATTTTGAATTCTCCTTTCTGCGGCTTTAGTGCGCCGACGTTTTATCTGTTTCTTGTTCATGTTCTGAGTAAAACTCAGCTATCAGCCTCACTTCAAATCCTCCAGGAGCTTAATTGCATCACTAATGCTTCCTCTAATACTTTGCAAGTAATAATCGGTTGTGGTGGCCCGTTCATGCCCCAATAACTGCTGGATAGTCGTCAAGGGCGTTCCCTTGCTATCCAAGTAACTTGCTCCGAAGTGTCGGAATGCATGGAACGAAAATGGTTTAACCCCGGCATTCTCACAAACAGTCTTCAGCAACTTGCTCCGATAAACATAGGGCTTGTCTGTTTTCTTGTTCATAAAAACAAACTCTCCCCCTTGAGGTATTTGTTCAAGAGTTTCCCTGAGAACTGCGTTCATCGGTATCCTGATTTCCTTTAAGTCGCTGTTTCTCGCTTTTCTTGTCTTGAGGAGAAGATAGTCGGGAAAAACATCTTCCCATTTCAGGTGATTGACTGCGGATATCCTCCCCAGCGTGTGAATGACGATCAAAAGATACAGCCGATCCATTGGTTTTGCTGCTGACAGTACCGCTTTGATGTCATCAATGGATGGGATATACTTCCGCTTCTTTGAAACAGGAAATTTCTTGATCCGTTCCGTCGGATCATCGTTCCAGATTTCCCTTTCGATTCCGTGGCGGAATAAAGCCCGAATCATTTTAAGACAACTATTTGCATACTGGTAGCGTTTAGTCTCCCGTTTCTTTCTCTGAGGGTTCTCATAAAAACCCTCCGCAACCTTGTTCAAGAAACTTTCAACGTCCTGACGTGTTATTTCTTTTTTCTGTCCCCAAAGTTCGTTTACCTTATCAAGGAGACGCTTGTTTTCTTGGAACCAGCTATCAGTTCTCCTCGTTTCCAGTTCTTCGAGACGGCTCTGCATGAGCTTTAAAAAGGTCGTATTTATCCCCTTTATTTTTTTTCTTGCTTCTGCCTCTGCTATCTTTGCATCCTCCTCCGTTCTGAATCCTCCCTTGCGGAATCTCACTCCCAACTTCACAAAGTCGTACATCCATTTCTGGCGGTGTTTGTATAACGCCACGCTCTATCACCTCCTTTAATTTGTTAAATAACTGCTCCTTTTCAAAGCGCACAAGTGCGCCTATCTTAAAGCCTCCAAGTGCCTCGTAATGTTTATATACGAACCACCGGGACGACCTAAGAATAAGGGCGACCTCTTCAGCGGTTAATAATTCCACCGACTTTTTCCCAGAATGATAATTTTGCTGATGTTTTATCAGACAGGGCTTCTTTTAGCTGGTCTATCTCGCAAGTCTGCTTGTACAATTTTGCACTTATCATGTACATCTGTTTTTTGCATTCTTCGTTGCTGCAGTTTGTAAATGTTGGCATGTCGTCCCCATCCTTCTTCTTGGGGCGATCTTTGTCTACATCCTCGAATTCCGCTTCTACCATTTCTTCTTCACCCTCATACTGCCTGTAAGATTCATTTATTATTGAGTCACAAGGAGTATTGCAGTTATCTATCTCCTTGCATCCCCAACATTCGATACAGATTATCTGTCCGTTTCTCTTTATAATCATGTTCTTCTCCGTTATTAAAATGAGTTGATGTTGTTCAGCTCGCCCCTTAATAGGGGCGAGCTATTAGAAGTTAGTCCTTTGGAGAAACATCTCTCCTCCGTGCCAGGTTTGAGATATTCTCGTCTCCACCACACACGATTCCCATGACTTTGCTGCTTGCCGTACTTTCTTGTACAGCGGGATTTTTGCTCTGTATCCATGAGCATCAGCAGAGACCACCGGCCTGTGGTTCATAGTCCTTAGCCGGGAGGTAGGACCCAATAGGCTCCAAAACAAACCACTTCGATTTTGGAGCACTTTTGGGTTCCACCTTTTTGACGTCAAGCTGTTTGTAAAACGGTGGCCGAGGAGCCTTTGCAATACCTCTCTCCTTCGGTGTCCGATATGCCAGATGGTACTTTTCGAGATTCTGAAGTTCATCTGTTTTAAACCCCATTTCACGAGCCAGCAATTGAGCCTCACGATAGCCGACACGGAAAGACAACAGCGTCCCAACATTTGCCATGACGCGGGCGAGTTTTTCATCAATAGTCGCAAAGTCCTGCGTGGCCATGAGGCAGCTCAGCTTGAACTTGCGCCCCTCCTTCAGGATTGAAAGAAAATTAAAGTTGACGAAGTTATGAGCCTCATCGACATACATTGCAAGGGGTTTATACTCCCGAGGGCGATCATACATGAAATAGTTCTTGATTCCATGGCTGATAATATTGCCGACAAAAATCATCTTTTCACGTGACATCCCGAATCCGTCCAGTATGAAAGATTCACCTTTTTGAATCAGCTTTCCCCATTCGATTGAGTTGTTGCCGCAAATGATCGGCTGAATCCGTTCATCATTGATCAGGAAGTTGATACGATGGAGGATGCCCTCTCTTGTGACTCCATCTTCTTTCATGTTTAATATGCAGTCCCGGACATGAATGAGGCTTTTTCTGTTCCGTTGGAGACACCATTTGACAGCCTCATCTAATATTCCTCGCATTTTCACTGTCAAATTTTCGTTGCTTGTTGTCATCTTGATCACCTGGTTCAGTGCCTCGGCGATAATGTCGCTGATCTGGTTCGGGTTATAAGGGGCCTGCATAGGATTGAGCGAGAGCGGATGATCCAGAGAGCAGTAATTGGCATTGCCCTTTGAGATGGAATAGCATTTCTTAGCCAGATGGTCTGAGGACTCAATCAGAATCTTTGCAACAGGATACAAGCTGTCCTGATACCAGAATTGTTCAAATTCCGTGCTCTTACCAGTTCCGCTTTTACCCATCAGTAAGCCACCTGTATACCTGTCCTCACCATCAATATAGACGCGAAAAGAATCATTAAGACCAATTGTCAGCCTTTGAAGTTCCATGTCAGCTCCTGTTCATGTATGCTTCCATGTCCTTTGTCTTAATCTGTGATTCAAGTTCGGAGAGTTTGTTATCTATGTTCAACTGATTTATCTTTGCCTGCATCAATTCATCCTCCCTTTTCATCTTTAACCGCAGGGCTTCCTCTTCTGCATCCATTTTTCTTATGGTGGCCCGCGTCAATTCACCCTCAAGGTCATTTTTTGCCCGCATGATTTCCTCTTCAATACCCATCCTTTTTAGTGTTCCCTGTTTGATTTCGTTGTCCAGCATTACTCCCATAATTATTGCCTGCTCTTTCTTCTCCGCCAGAGTCATCATGGTTTTTTGATGCTCCATCTCGATAAGCTGGAGCTTAATCCTGTCACTGAATGTAGCCATTCTCTCAAATACATCCATCATGAGATTGAAACTCCTGGCCTGGTAATCCAATGCTTCAGCTTCGTACCGGGCTATTTCTGCAAAATCCTTCTGCCTCCCTTTGTGTAATTTGCGTGTGATTATATTCGCGTCCGGCGATATGCGTTTTGTCTGGGGAAGTAACATCTTCTGCATCATCATCTGCATGGGATTCATTCCTCCAAAATCCATTAACTCATTGTCCTTCTTCATCAGGTCGTTAAACATGGCGCTCTCCTTTCATTGCCAGGATTCTGGCGTTTTCGTTGTAGCTCTGAAACTGGATAAAGTTTGCATATGCTCTTTTCCTACCGATGGCGTCCCCGATAATGATGCCGAGGATGAAAGCCCCTGTTACCGCCGTAAACAACCACATGATGCCTCCTTTCTCCCCTGTATGGGGAAGCGTAAGTCGGTCTGTACATTGGCGCCGGATAATACCTCGGCACCGGCCTGGTTACTGGTCTATCGGCAAACCGGTCAACAGGTACTTCGACTACTCGTTGAACAGGCTTTTCGACTACCCTTTCCACTACCTTTTCAACTGGTTTTTCAATGAAGATTGGCTTCTCTACGATTCTTTCAATAACTCTTTCCTGAACAACCGGCTGCTGAATTGGCTGAGAAGTCGGCATCTTCTCCTTAACTGCCATGCCGACGGCGACGATCACAACGAGAAAGCAGATTGCTGCGACAATAGTTTTCATGAAATCTCCTCCAGAATTGATTTGAACGGTATGGTCCCCTCAATGAGGGTGTCTCCGGCGACAGCGATATGAAACTGGGGGATCTTAAAGTGAAATAGGTCAGACAGGAATTCGAGTGAACGATCCCAGTGTTTCCAAGTGTTCACCTTTTGCTGCAGATACTGCTCGGTCTCATTATTACAAACTTCGAGAATTAAGCAGAGCCCCTGGTTATCTTTAGTTATCAGGCAGATAGCATCTGGACGCAAGCCGATTTCAGAAATGCTTATTTCCCTGTGAATATGAGAATGGACTTTTGGAAGTTTAAGAAGATTGGTTAAAGCCCTGGTCAGAAGGCGGGCGTGTTCACCGAATTCAGAACGACAGTCGAGGGTGCGGTAGAAACCGTCTTTCCTCTCAATTGTTCCGAGGTCTGAGAGTTTGTTGGCTTGTTTTTGAAAGTTTACTCTGCCACTTTGAACAGTGGCATAAAGTCCGTGGGCATGAAGGATTTCACCTCCGCATAGAGCATCGGTTACTTTGAGAGACTGGACTACAGTTAGAACCTGCATGATGCCTCCTTTCGTATTATTAATATAAATATACGAAAGAAATATGCATAAGTCAACAAAATAATTTGCATAAATATGCAAAAAGAAATGTTTGAAAATAAAATAAAATAATGTCATAATTATCAAATGAGTTTTTCAGATATATATCCGCAAATCATTGCCAATTACAGTTATTACTCCCCCATACTCAAGAAGTTAGGGAGTTTTCATATTGGAAAGACGGTAAAGATAAACGATCTGGAAGTGCCGAGTGGGCTACTTCACAGGGCTTATGCGGATATGAAGGAGATGGATTTTAAGGGTAGGATTATAGACTACTTCTGCTGGGTATCCAGTGCCAATCTGATAGCTATGGTTAAGATAATCGTGGGGACGGGGAGTATTGCCGTATCGGACAAACACGAAATTACCAATCTCATACAAAATATCAATATGATAAAAAATAAGCACGGGGACACTTTTAATGCTGATGTAAATAACTTTATAAGGCTTTCATACAATAACCCAACCATGATAATCGAACTATGCACTAAATTAGACTATGTGCCCATAAGAGGATCAATTGAAAACCACTTGTTTTCCCTCTTCCATAGCGTTGAAGATATCCTTATTAAAGGAACAAAGCCCAAGTCTAAGAAATATGAGACACTTTTAGATGAATTGTATGGCCATATAACAAAGTTTGAAGAGATTTCAAAGAAACTGGGGACCTATGATACATTTCCTCAGCAAGCTTATGACTTATTAAGAAAGAAAGCGGAAAAGTATAACTACTCAGAAACTGATGTGGATTTTATTATTCATGAAGTTTTTAAGAGGGTGGGGATTAAAATGCCATCCATCCGTTAGATGCTCGCAAAGTATCTCAGGCAACATGCCTTTTCGAATTCATATGGGCTCATCTATTTGAAATATCGATGACGCTTTGTCCTGGTAATGCAACACTTCTGTAGATGCTATCCTGGTTATGCCTTAATAAATACCCTCGAATAGATTTTCATTGGGTTGTTTGCTTATAACTGTCTGATTCTTGTTAAAACAATAGGTTACATGCCGGTTACAGCCCCATTATTAGAATAATAATATAATTTCTATAGAGTTTAATTCGCCGCCGTTTGTGGCGAGAATAATTGATGAGTTGTCTATATTTGTTTGACAGTCCGCAGGCTTGCTCTGGGGAGTATGTTATTAATGCGATATCAGTATGCAATCTGAAGAAAGGGTGGTCTTTGGGTATAAGGGGTAAGCATGTGAGATCATACGGCGCAAGTATGACGCATCCGAAAAGATGTCTTAAGGATCAATGTGAAATGCGTAATGCTGATTCCTATAAGCCGCTATTTCTTCGTGGATTGAGCAAAAAAGATAGTAATAAAAGCTACGAAACCACAAAACAATAAAAAAAGTCCATCAGATACGAATTCGACTGCCCGGTTTATGACGACATAATGCTTTATTTTTATAAAGTCTTCCATTGCCATAAATAACGCTGCCATAACCAGAAATCCACTCCCGAGATAAAGTTTAAGTCCGAATTTAGGCCCTTTATTGGCTTTGTCAATTACATAAGCAAGCCCAAAGCCGATCAGAAAAAATATTGGAAGCAAGATCAAAACCTTTGCACTAACAGGGGTCATTTGGGGGAATATTAGTTCATTCATAAAACTGCCTCCTCCATGCGATAGTTATAAAGCCTTCCGGTCTCAAGGAAACCGTTGTACGTGTTTGCCCAAATCCGATTAGGCTTTCGATACAGCGTATTTTTGACGATATGAAATAATTTATCAAGTCTCTTCTGTTCCCCTTCCGGATCGTCGTATCGGTGTCTCATGATAAATATCACTCGATAGGCTCCATGACCGGAATAGTTCTTTTGAATCTTCTCGATCAACTGATCGTCGTTCATATGTCCATTGTCGAATTCGAAATAGAGACTCCCCAGGTGTGCATCCGGGTTTGGCTCGACCCTGCTGACTGACAGTTTTTCAACGCCTTGAAGGTGCCTGTCATGCAGAAACTTTGCAAGGCAGTCCCTCAGTTGGTTGTCATGAAGAAAGTGGTGATTACCCACATCCTTCTTCTTTGTGCAGGGACTGCCATAAACTGCATGGTTACCCTGATCATGCAGTTTCTTTAGACGCATTACCCTCTTGGTTCTGGTCATCTTTTCGAGCTCGGTTCTGATGACTGCAGCCCCGCTGGTCGTA